>JBDSBL010000073.1:0-22067 GCA_039921625.1 Chitinophagaceae bacterium | reverse complement strand
CAGATGATGATACGGGTGCTTTTATGCAGGAAGTAGATATTAGCAAAAAGATTTCAGCCCGGTGGACAGAATAGTTATTCAAAAGCCCTTATTTATTATTGATTTGTAAAATCATCTATAAATAAAGGCTTTATATTTTATATAGCCAGCGTAAGTACTAATTTGTAATTACTATCTCTTTTTTATGCGCAACGCCGGAAAGGCAACAGGGCTGTGTTTCGGCCGTTCATCTCCAAAAAGCACTCCCCACTTTTTCATATTTTCTGTACGGTCAAAAATGATTTTCAATACTGCAATCACCGGGAGCGATAGAAACATACCTGGAATACCGGCAAGCGACCCGGCTACAATGACCCCAACAATAGTAGCCAATGCATTGATCTTTACTTTGGAACCTACTATCCGCGGCATCAATATATTATTATCTATAAATTGAACCACAGCGATGGTACCGAGTACCGCAAATATGGGCCACATTTCCTGTGAAGAAGTAAGCGTAAGTAAGACACCAATAATATTTCCTACTAGGGCACCTACGTAAGGAATAAGATTTAAAATAGCAAAAATGACCCCAATTAATAGTGCATGTTTGATGCCGATAATCATTAAGATGCCTCCCAAAAAAACAGTGATATAAGTGATTTGAATAAATAGCCCAACGAGGTAGCTTTTTATAATGGATTGTGTTTCCCGCATTACCTCTTCTACCTTACTGTGCGTGTCTTGTGGAAACCATTGAAACACGAAACGCACCAGTAGATTGCGATAGAAAAGGATTAAAAATATATAAATGGGAAGCAGCCCAAAAAAGATCAACACAGAAGTAATAGAGGTAGCTGCTCCAGATAACAGGCCACCAGCATAATCAAACAATTTATTGTTTTGCTCATTTATCAGTCCTACTTGTTTTTCAGTAGATAGATCTGTTTTCCGGTTTACCCACTCACTCAAGGTATGTAGGTGGGCAGTTACATTTGTTTTGATTTGTGGAAAGTCAGCTGCGAGGTTACTTATCTGTACCGAAAGAAACCATACAATACTTCCAATTACGAGTATCACGGTAATGATGCATATTGCGATTGAAAGGATCTCTGGAAATTTTAATCTTCTGAAAAAACGAAATATGGGAAGTAATAATATGCAAAGGAAAAAAGCCATCAGCAGTGGAGCAAGGACTCCTTTTCCCAATACAATCAACACTCCTAAAAGTACAAGGCCAAGAAGTTCTAATGATCTTTTGACAGTTACTGGTAAGTCATTCATGCGTTTAATTATTAGTGCTAAGATAAGGATTGAGAAAGGGGTGGCATACCAATCTTACAAGCTATTATCAAACCATAATATCAAACACCTCCTATTCATAATTAGTAGTGGTTCAAAATTTGATTACCTCTTTCTGTGATTAAAAAAGTTTCAATCATAATGGCCGTTATCGGCCTGCTGGTAATTGCCGGATATCTATTTTTAAGGTCCTCTCTTAAAACGGAAAAAGCTCCAAAAAAAATAGCAGACAATGAGCTGGAAGCCGCTATTGATTTGCGTCCGCTTTTTATTGCCCGATTGAATGAAATTATCAACAAAGGATCCGATGGATTATACCAATTCACCACTGAAGACCTTAAAGTAGATGTGCTGGCAGGAACAGTGGTTTTTATAAAGCCAAAACTGGTACCGGACTTTTCGCTACTGCCTGAATTGGAAAAGAAGCACAAAGCACCTGACGATGTATTTACCATTTCCCTCGATTCGTTATCCATCAATGGTTTGGATCTACAGGATGTACTTTCCAAAAAAAGTATTGATTTGGATGAACTTTTATTAATACATCCGGCTATAAAAGTGGTGCACCAAAAAAGAAAAAATCAAAAAATACAGGAAAACGATACGGCGACTTTATATAAGCGCATCATGGGTCAAATGAAACATATAGCGGTAAAAAAAATAATCATAAAAGAAGGTACTCTTGAGAATAAAAATCTAACAAAAAATAAAACTTCAAAATTAACTGGCCTATCGGTATTACTTAATGATCTTTTGCTTGATTCATCTACCCAAAAAGGCAGAGACCGATTTTTATTTTCAAAAAGTGCGACGATTAGTTTTAAAGATTACGCAACGACGACTGGCAACAAACGATACCGGGTTGGGATGGATGAAGTAACTATTAATGGCACTCAAAATTCCCTGCAGATTAAAAATTTGGCACTTATTCCCCAAGATTCAAAAGAAGCTTTTAGCCAAAAAGTAAAAACGAGAACTGAGCGTTATTCCATAAAAATTCCTGCACTGCAACTAAAAAATATTGCCTGGTGGGATCTGATGAATGAAGAAGAAATGAAAGCTGATGAAGCCATAATAGCCCATTGCACTATTGAAGTGTATTTAGACCGATCCTTGCCGCCTTCTTCCAAATCAAAAATTGGTAGTTATCCGCACCAATTATTAATGGCCTTGCCATTGCCAGTGGATGTACGGGTAGTTACTATTAAAAATTCTGATATAGTGTATGAAGAATTTAACCCTGCATCCGGCAAAACCGGAAAGTTGTTTCTAAATGACTTTTCTGCCCGGGCCACCAATATTACCAACATGCCAAACGAAATTAAAAAGAACCGTTTTGCAAAAATAGAAGCAACAGCATTGGTGAAACATTCTATTCCATTAAAAGCAAATTTGACGTTTGATTTAGCACAATATAAGTCCGGAAAATTTTCAGCTTCGGTTGCTATTGGCGGTACCAACAACCTGCAAATCTTAAATGATATAGCAGAGCCATTAGGTATGGTATCATTAAAAACGGGCACCATCACTAGCCTCACATCCACTCTCGATGGTAACAATACCAAAGCGTCGGGCAAGGTAGTGTTGCAGTATCAAAACCTACACATCCGTATTTTAAAAAAGGATGAAGGAGAACCGGGTGGATTTCGAAAAAAAACAATCATCAGTAAATTGGCGAACGCTTTTGTAATCAAAGACAATAATCCGTCACCAGGAAATGAGGTTAGAAAAGAAGATGCCTTTTTTAAAAGAGATATTCATGGATCATTCTTCAACCTTATTTGGAAAACGACGCTGGTTGGCATTTTAAAAACCATTGGAGCTCCTGCCAAGCTGGCCAATCCTCCAGGGTCATGACATTAATTTCCATTGTTTAATTTTTTTAATAAGGAGATTGTTGCTGCTGACACCAAACCTCCAAATAAATAAAGCCCTACGGTAATTATTTTGGTCTTTGTAGTACGGCCACTATACCCTTCATTCAATCTCATTGGCTTTGGCAGCAGCACTGCTCCAAGCCCGGCACTCAATCCTAAAAAGGCTCCATTTAGCCATACATTTTTTTGTCCACCAAGTCCTGCAGCACTATAATAAATTGTATTGCTTAAAAGGTCTCCCGTCATAGTCATAAGGTAAAGTTTATCTCTTCCCGGTGGTGTTGTATCTAATTTGTGCAGCAACTTTGATAGGGCGCTCATTCCTAAAAGATCCATTCTTGGAGCATCGCTATCTTGGTGCCGAATGGTTTCGTGCAGTAAGGTAAGGGCTGCAGCTCCAGCCAATCCTCCGCCAATTGCTATTAATTTTTCCATGCTAATTTTATTTACTTATCTCATTAAAATACAATGCCACAAACAGCGTGTGCCGGGTAGGAAAGAATAAATAATTTTTTATATAAAATAAAAGCAATCAACGCATCAAGTAGCTAAACGTGAAGGTTATTGGAAAGGGAACAGCTATTGTGTTTTTACCAAAGATTTGGCCTCTACTGCCATGCAGGCGGCAAGTTCTGAAAGTTTAGTTTTTTGTTCTTCAGATAATGTGATCACTGTGATTTGTTTCTTGTTGGTAAATTGAAATCCTTTTACTTTTTTGGTAATAATGTTTTGCAATTGGGTGGGTGTGGACAATCCGTTTCGTAAAGTGAAATGAAACAAACCTTCGCAATTCATGGTACCCGAATTTTTAAAATTCGATTTTAACCGGTCGCCTTCAAATAGTACCGTAATAGTGGACGCATCATCAAAGCACCGGGCTTCTTTTTGCGAGTTCAGTGCAAAGAAAAAATCAAACTCTTTAGCAGTGGCATCAATAGACAATCGGTCTGCACCTATGGTAAAAAATCCGGTGGAAATTTTTGGTTCCTGAGTAAAGAGATCTTTTTCTTTTTTAAGATTACAAACTTGTGCAAAGGAATAAATAGGGAGGAGGAGTAGGATAAGAAATTTTAGTTTCATGCTTCCGGTATTGTTTTAAAAATAATCAAAGTCCGTGGAAGCTTTTGTTAAATAAGAGTACTAAAGAAAAGCATTACAAACTTAAAATCCTTTTTAACTCTAGATCACTTACTGTCAACAAATTGGCTTTAGGTAACCGCCTAGTCAATTCTTTCCAATTTTTGTCTGAAGCAAATACCTTTTTTAAAATGGGCATCGCTTTGTTTACCTGTTTGTTATTGGCCAGGGTAATAGCGGTCCAGTACTGCATTTCTACATTTTGCGGAAACATTTTCATAGCCGCATTATATTCTTCCATTGCCTTCTTCATGTCATTTTTCTCTACCGCCAGGTCGCCATTATTCATGTGTTGGTAAGCCGTATGTACGGCATACAACCTTCTTAGTTCAGCAATAGGTGCAGGGCTGTCATCAACTCTGAGGTCTACTGTACGTTCATCCCATGGTTTTCCTTCTGACTGCCCGGGCACTATCAGCATGGCAGCAGATTGCTTTCCCCGGATATCACCACCCGCCTTTTGTGCTGCCTCCAAGGCAAGCAAAAGCCGCTCCCCTAAAGGCTTTCCAGTGCTTTTGTCAAATGCATCTGACATTGCCTGCGGTACTTTATTGGTGAGCATCATATTGCTTTGCACGGAAAAACCATTGCCTTGCAAATGCCCTGCATAGTCAATGCAACCCTTGCCGGTGTACGTAGCTACGTTTCCGTTTTTATCAACGATTCCTACCTGCCGCACATCCCTTCCTTCATCCGATGCTATTAAGCTATCGAGTGTTTGTTGTGCGGTAAGGCCACTACGTAATAGGTTAAGGCCGCGAGGTCCAAATGATTTGTTGGTAAAAGATTGGGTTGCTATAGCTCCTACACCTGCCTCTGCCCAACTTACCGAAGTGCCTACGGAAAACCAATGGCTTTGCACTGCCACGGCTAGTTCACCGGTTTGATCGTCCCGGGCCACAATGGAAAAGGTATGTGCAAGCGGATTAATGGTAGTATAAACCTGCGCTAAGGATATTTTTTGAAAACAAAATAGGATGAGTATCAGGATTGACTTTTTCATAAATTTTTTTATCTACTTAAAATTACGCACAACAGTTCCATTGAAAGGAAGCAATTAATTAGTGCAAATTAATTTCTGAAATCCTGTTAAAATAAAGTGCGACACCTTTCATTTTTCTTTCTTTTTAAAATCGAAAAAGAACCAGTTGCAGGCCCATTTTGGTTTGTACTTTTCACAAACTGTATCTTTGCCTCCCTTTAATAAACTCCTCAATGAGCGAAGAAAAAAGTTTAAATTTTTTAGAAGAAATAGTGGAACAAGATCTGGAAAGTGGAAAATACAAATCCATTGTAACCCGGTTTCCACCGGAGCCAAACGGGTATTTACACATTGGCCATGCTACCAGCATCTGTCTCAATTTTGGTTTGTCATTAAAATATGGTGGCTACACTAATCTCCGGTTTGATGATACCAACCCGGTAACAGAAGAAACGGAATATGTAGATAGTATAAAGGAAGATGTGGCCTGGCTTGGCTTTCAATGGAAACATGAGTTGTTTGCCTCTGATTATTTTGAACAATTATATGCATTTGCCCTTGTCCTTATCCAAAAAGGATTGGCCTATGTAGATGATGCTTCTGCAGAAGAAATTGCAGCATTAAAAGGCAGTCCAACGGAGGCAGGAACCAACAGTCCGTGCCGCAATAGAACCATTGAAGAAAATAAAAAATTATTTGAGGAAATGCGTGCCGGAAAATATGAGGATGGCACAAAAGTGCTGCGGGCAAAGATAGACATGGCCGCGCCAAATATGCACCTGCGTGACCCCCTCATGTACCGCATCAAACATGCCCCACACCACAGAACCGGCAATGACTGGTGCATTTATCCAATGTATGATTTTGCACACGGTCAAAGTGATTCCATTGAGGAGGTGACCCATTCCCTTTGCACACTTGAATTTGTACCTCACCGTGAGTTATATAATTGGTTTATAGAAAAGTTGGAAATATATCCTTCACATCAATATGAATTTGCCCGGCGCAACCTTACTTACACGGTAATGAGTAAGAGGAAGTTGTTGCAATTGGTGCAGGATAAATATGTAGAAAGTTGGGATGACCCGCGGATGCCTACTATTAGTGGTATGCGAAGAAGGGGGTACCCACCTTCCGCCATTCGTGATTTTTGCGATCGAATTGGTATTGCCAAGAGAGAAAATTTAATTGATGTAGGCCTGTTAGAATTTTGTGTGCGGGAGCAATTAAATAAGGTGGCATTAAGACGTATGGTGGTATTCGATCCGTTGAAAGTGGTGATTACTAATTATCCTGATAATGCAACGGAAATAGAAATGCTGGAAGGAGAAGATAACCCGGAAGATGCAACGAGTGACCACCGCGAAATACCATTTGCAAAGGAGCTTTATATTGAAAGGGAAGACTTCATGGAAATCCCTCCCAAAAAGTTTTTTCGTCTTTATCCCGGTGGAATGGTGCGGTTAAAACATGCCTACATCATCAGATGTGATGAGGCGATAAAAGATGCAGCAGGTAATGTAACAGAGTTGCGTTGCACCTACTTTCCGGAAAGCAAAAGCGGACAGGATACATCAGGAATTAATGTGAAAGGCACCTTGCATTGGGTGGCTATAGCAACTGCCGTTACAGCGGAAATTAGATTGTACGACCGTCTTTTTAAAGTAGAAGATCCAGGGAGTGAAGATGGAGATTTTAAAGATTACATTAATCCGGAATCACTACATACGATAAGCACAGTATATGCAGAACCAGCTTTGAAAAAGGCACGCATGGAAGAACGGTACCAGTTTTTGCGCAAGGGTTATTTTACTCTTGATAATAGGGACACTTATCAAAAGCTTGTCTTTAACCGCACGGTTACTTTAAAGGATGCGTGGGCTAAGGAACAAAAAAAATGATTGCCTTTTTTAAAGAAATTCTAAAGGACATTTTATACAGTAAGTCCCACTAAAACAATACGTACTTTTTTAGTTTTATCGTTACTTTTTAGTTACGAAATCTAGGTATGAAAAATGAGATTGCTTAATAGGTAACGAGCCTGCACCATACAGATATGGAGCTCCAGTGAGTGACACAACGGAAGTACCATAGAATTACTATAGCCGGTAAACAAAAGAAAAAAGGTATACCAAAACGACTTGTTAAAAATCTTAAAAAATTGGTTTGGGCTTAAACAGCACGGCTATTTTTACCTCATAGTTTCGGTTGCAAAATATAAACGTGCGAACCACGTTATTGAAATCGTTACACTACATTTACCGCCTCAAAGAAAGACTAACTATGATGAATTTGCTTCAAATAGCTACTGATACAGTTTCTAAAGTTGCGGGTGCAGCGGCTAGCACTACTAATGGAGGTGCCACCCTTAATTTGTTTGATCTATTGCGCCTCGGTGGATTTTTAATGATTCCACTTGTACTCTTATTTCTCATTGCTATTTATGTTTTTTCTGAGCGCATCATGACGATTCGTAAGGCCTCTAATATTGATGGAAACTTTATGAACATCATTCGTGATCATATAGTAACCGGAAATGTAACGGCTGCCCGCAGCTTTGCAAAAAACACCGCCAATCCGGTAGCCCGCATCATTGATAAAGGAATTCAACGGATTGGAAAACCTATTGACAGCATTGAAAAAAGCATGGAAAATGTAGGCAAACTGGAATTGTATAACCTCGAGAAAAACTTATCCATCTTATCTCTTGTAGCCGGTATTGCTCCTATGTTTGGTTTTCTTGGTACCATCGTAGGTATGTTTCAATTGTTTTATTCACTTGCCAATACGGGCGAGTTTACCATTCAATCCATGGCCAATGGTATCTATACCAAAGTGATTTCTTCAGCGGTTGGTTTGATCGTTGGTTTGATAGCGTACATTATGCACAGCTACCTGGTGGCGCAGGTAGATAAAACGGCTAATAAAATGGAAGGCGCCAGCGCCGAATTCCTTGATGTATTGCAAGAGCCAACGCGGTAGTAAGTACTGTTGGTTGTACGGACCGATCTTGTAGAAACTAAGTTTAATTAATCGAATTTTTAAATAGCAAATGAACATCAGAAGAAAATTAAGGGCTCACGCCGAAGTACATACAGGCCCGCTGAATGACATCCTGTTTATTTTGCTGCTGTTCTTTTTGATTGCTGCTACACTCGCCAATCCAAACGTGATCAAACTCTCCCAACCGAAAGCAAAAACGGATACCAAGGCAAAGCAAACGGTGGTGGTTTCTATTGATGCAAACAAGGTTTTTTATGTAGGTACCAATAAAATTGTAGGCGACTCTGCTATGATCCTCGCACTGCGGCCTATATTGGAAAAGGAAAGTCCTGAAAACCGCACGGTGGTGATCAATGCTGATAAAACAGTGCCGTTGGAGTATGTGGTAGGAGTGATGCGCATTGCACGAGAATTAGGTGCCCGTTCAGTACTGGCTGTGGACCGAAACGCTCAGTAGGATTGACTATTAAGGCTTTTCACTATTTAGTTATTGCTTAGATTGAATGCTAATTTTTGTACCGGCTGCAGAACCTTTATTCCCCTTTACTTGCGACGCTCCATTCGACTTTACGTATTCTATTCTACTTTTTTTGTAGCTACTAGCCCTTTCTTTTTTCATTGCTCAATAGATGTCCTGCAGTACAAGTGAGTGACACAACGAAAGCTCAATAGTACTGCTCCAGCACACCAAATTATAAGATTAAAATTTTTCTCTATTTCAATTATAGCATCGCCTTTACCATTCGTTCCTTTCCCTGCATGTCTTTTTTGGTGGTTACATTTTGAAAGTTGCGGCTCGTAAAAACAGCAACAACATCAGCACTTAATACTTCATTTATTTCGCAATAAATAGCGCCGCCCCTGTTTAAGTTTTCTATGCCAAATTGCGCCAACGCATTGTAAAAAATGAGCGGATCATTATCAGGAACAAACAGTGCTTCATGTGGCTCGTAGTTTAATACATTGGGCATTATGGTGTGCTTATCTTTTAGCGGAATGTAAGGTGGGTTAGAAACAATAATATCCACTGTAGGCAATTGTTTCCGTTGATTTGAGTCTAGAAAGTTTAAGCCTACAAAGTCAACTCTAATGTCGAGTGCCGCACCATTTCTTCGGGCAATGTTTAGAGCATTATCGCTTACATCACATCCCCATATTTCCGCTTTTGGCAATTTATTTTTTATAGCAATTGCTATGCAACCACTTCCTGTGCCCACATCCATTATTTTTAAGCGGTTGGTCGCATCCGCCTCTCCTCTTTTTTGTTCCAATACATCGATGCCGGAAAAGATCACATCGCTTACAATCCACTGCACCAATTCTTCGGTTTCCGGCCGCGGTATGAGTACGTTTTTATCCACGAAGAAAGTGAGGCCGGCAAAAAAGGCTTCACCAATCACATATTGAAGAGGCTCATGAGTAAGTAGCCGTGCGGTGATACTATGCAATCGTTCTTCCATTTCCGCAGGTAGAGATTCATCTTTTAGGTGGCTTCTCTGCACACGAGATAATCCAGAAATATTTTCTACCGCATAACCCGCGATGGAGGCGGCTTCCTCCGTTTCATAAATAGTTTGCAATTGCTGCCGAAGGCGAGCTTCAGCGTCACCATATTTCATAGCGGCAAACTTAAACCTTTCTTTATTTTTGACTTTTTACAATTTTATTTTGAACGATCCAAAGCAATATATGGACCGCTGCTTGCAGCTTGCCGAGATGGGACGTGGTGCCGTAGCACCCAACCCTATGGTAGGTGCGGTGCTGGTGTACCACGACCAAATAATTGGGGAAGGGTACCATCAGCAATATGGACTGGCTCATGCAGAGGTAAATTGTATTGGCTCGGTGCAGGAAGGTTTGCAACATTTAATCTCCAGCTCTACTCTTTATGTATCTCTGGAACCTTGCGCCCATTTTGGCAAAACGCCTCCTTGTGCTGACCTTATTGCGGCCTATAATATTCCTAAAGTAGTCATCGGTTGCATTGATCCTTTTGCAGCAGTTGCGGGAAAAGGAATACAAAAATTACGTGCTAGTGGGGTAGAGGTAACTGTTGGTTTGCTGGAAGAAAAATGCCTCGAACTAAATAAACGATTCTTCACTTTTCACAAAAAAAATAGGCCGTATATCATTCTTAAATGGGCACAAAGTGGAGACGGTTTTATAGGTAAATGGGGCGAAAGAATTTTGATCACTGATGAATATAGCAACCGGTTGGTACACCGCTGGCGCAGTGAAGAGGCAGCCATATTGGTAGGTAAAAACACAGCGATGTTAGATGATCCATTGCTTACAACCCGGTTGTGGCCCGGTAAAAATCCGGTTCGGCTGGTGGTAGACCGCCAACTGCAATTGCCTGCAACCTTAAAAATGTTTGTGGATAACGAACAGACCATTGTATTCAATGAATTGAAAATGGAAACGAGTGGACGTACTGAATTTTATAAATTAAACCCTTGGAATAGTCTTTCTGATCTGGCGAATGCCTTACACCAACTGGAATTTCAAAGTGTGTTGGTAGAAGGTGGTTCCCGGTTATTACAATCCTTTATTGAGGAAGGTCTTTGGGATGAAGCCCGCGTGTTTACAAATGATAAACTGATGATAAGAAATGGCGTGCCGGCACCCGTTTTGAAAGATCACATTTTAAAAAAATCGGAAAGGATTCAATCTAATTTTCTAAACTTATATGAACCCCACCGATCCAAGCCGGGGCTTTAGCACACGGTTATATTTTTTCCATGATTAATTTTTACCACACAATAGAAAAGGAATCTGCTGCAGAATATAAAGATCGCGGCAGCACCTTTTTGGCCCATGCATTTCCTATTGCTACGATTGAACAATTCAAAAAGGAATTGAAAGGGTTGAAAGAAAAACATCCTAAGGCGGCACATCATTGCTATGCATACCGCTTTGGTTTGGACAATAATAATTTTAGGGCAAATGATGATGGAGAGCCTGCCGGCACCGCAGGAAAACCCATTTTAGGACAGCTTGATAGCAGGTTGCTTACAGATACAGCGGTTGTGGTAGTTCGGTATTTTGGTGGTACTTTATTAGGTGTGCCTGGGCTAATAAATGCCTACAAAATGGTTAGTTCTTTTGCCTTGCAGATGACACCCATCATACAAAAGCCGGTACTCATTCAATATGAATTGAACTATGACTACACCCTGGTTAATGAAGTGATGGTTTTGGTAAAAAGAATTAATGGGGTAATCCTTTTAAATGAAATGCAACTTTTTTGTAGAATGGTACTAGGTGTGCCAAAGGCAGAAGAACCTATTTTTTTACAAAAAATAAATGACCTGCATGGCATTGAGTGGAAAGTAAAAATGGTCTAGTTGGTTAGGATGCCAGGAAACGTGGACTCACCTTCAAATCCTTGGTACCAACGGTGTATTGATAAAAACCTTCACCACTTTTTACTCCTAATTTTTTAGCCATTACCATATTTATCAGGAGGGGACAAGGCGCATATTTTGGATTTCCAAATCCGAGGTAGAGCACATTTAATATACTTAAGCAAACATCCAAACCAATAAAATCTGCTAACTGCAAAGGTCCCATTGGGTGGGCCATGCCCAGCTTCATCACGGTATCTATTTCTTCTACGCCGGCTACTCCTTCATAAAGGGAATAAAATGCTTCATTAAGCATAGGCATTAATATTCTATTAGCTACAAAGCCAGGATAATCGTTCACCACACATGGTATTTTGCCTAACTGCTTACTGAGCGCTACAATGGATGCGATTACTTCTTTAGACGTAGCGTATCCATTTATGATTTCTACCAGTTTCATTACTGGCACCGGATTCATAAAGTGCATTCCAATTACCTGTTCGGGGCGGTTGGTAACAGCTGCTATTTTAGTAATGGAAATGGAGGAAGTATTAGTGGCAAGGATGCAATCGGGTCCTGCATTTTCATCAATGGTTTTAAAAATTTTTAATTTTAAATCTTCATTTTCTGTAGCGGCTTCTACTACCAATTCTGCATCGTTTACTCCCTCTTCAAGGGATGTATTTATTGAAATGTTTTTTAGCGCATTTTCTTTTGCCTCTGCAGTTATAGCTTGTTTTTGTACCTGGCGTTCAAGATTTTTACCTATCGTTTCCATTGCCTTTTTTACTTGTGCTTCGGAAACGTCAATCAAGGAAACGGAAAATCCAGCCTGGGCAAATACATGAGCAATGCCATTACCCATGGTACCGGCTCCAATCACTGCAATTTTTTTCATATAACTGTTAATTTGAGATAGGGGTATAAGAAGTGCGCAAACGTAATTAAAAAAATGCGTATTAGGATTACAGGGCGTTCTCGATTAAAGGATACAAAAATTTTGTGCACCAAATTTAAAAGCACTGCTTCATCTTAAACTATTTCAAATGCACTTTCTTACGCTAAAACATCTTCGTATTCTTTTGTTCTTTTAAAAATGGAGGCTGCAAAAGAACAAACAGGTATGATCTTAATCTTTTTTCCGCGGCTGAATTCCACTGCCGCTTTTACTAATTGTTGGCCCACATCTTTACCTCTTAATTCCTTATCAACTTCCGTATGATTTATGACCATTTCATTGTCGGTATTCATTTCATAGAGTAAGGCTGCTTTTTCGGTTCCGTTTTCTTCCAAATAAAAGGTTCCCCCTTTTCCATCTTGCCGGTGCTTTATACTCATCTCTTTAAATTTTGTTTCGTAAATGTAATTTACTTACTCAGTCATGCATTTTTCGTGCCTGCACAGATTAAATAATTTTGTTGTTTACATTTTTCTAAATCATATTTGCACCTCAATGAATAAGATTTCAAATAAATTTTGGTGGTGGCATACTAACTCTTGTGGGGTTCTGTAATGCTATAGCTATGGTCTATTAACTATATTTTTCAGAAGCCCCGATTTTTTCGGGGTTTTTTTGTTTTAACCAATGAAGAAAATTCAATTACATACAAAAGTAAAGCGGCTGTTAGCTGATGTGTACACACCGGTTGGTATTTATTTGCGCTTACGCGATCGTTTTCGGGATACTATTTTACTGGAAAGCACCGACCATCATTCAGCAGAAAATAGCTATTCTTTTATTTGCATCAATGCAATTGCAGGGATAGAAATTTCGGAAGCGGCCAAACTGGAGTATAAGTTGCCAAATAAAGTGGCGGAGCATGTAATGTTGGATGGGTCCAAAGATTTACCTGCCCTGTTATGGGAATTTATGCAACGTTTTGACGTAAATTCTGACGAGCCAAAAGCGGCTGCAGTGGCTCAAGGGCTTTATGGATATCTTTCATTTGACGCTATTCCTTTACTGGAGAATATTGATTTTACCTCCAAAGGAAGTGGTGAAACGGCCATTCCATTAGCACGATATCGGTTGTATCAATACGTGATTGCCTTCAATCATTTCAAAGATGAATTGGTGTTATGCGAGAACATATTGTCGGGTGTGGAAAGTGAAGTAGAGGTGGTGGAATCCATTATTAACAACAAGGATATTCCTGTATATCCTTTTACTAAAGTGGATGGAGAAACTTCTAATATATCTGATGCAACCTACCTGGATATGGTGAAAAAAGGAATTGCAGGTTGCCACCGGGGAGATGTTTTTCAAATAGTATTAAGCCGTCGCTTTCAACAAAAATTTAGAGGAGATGAACTTGCTGTATACCGGGCCCTGCGCCACATCAATCCCTCCCCTTATTTATTCTTTTTTGATTATGGAGATTATAAATTAATTGGCTCCTCACCTGAGGCGCAATTAATAATTAATAACGGGAAAGCTGTGGTACACCCCATTGCCGGAACCTTTAAACGTACGGGAGATGAAGAACAGGACAAACAATTGGCGATAGAATTATTAAGTGATAAAAAAGAATCAGCAGAGCATGTGATGTTGGTAGACCTTGCCCGAAATGATTTGAGTACAATTTGCAAAAATGTAGCCGTATCCCACTTTCGGCAGGTTCATTATTACTCGCATGTGCTGCACCTGGTGAGTGAGGTGGTAGGTGAGGTGCCAAAGGACAGCAATCCTTTTTTGGTATTGGCAAAAACTTTTCCTGCCGGAACATTGAGTGGTGCTCCAAAATACAGAGCCATGGAGATGATCAATAATTTTGAGGAGACAGACCGAAGTTTTTATGGTGGTGCAATTGGTTTTGTTGGTTTTAATGGAGACTGCAACCATGCTATTATGATCCGTACGTTTTTAAGTAAAGACAACACGCTTTATTATCAGGCAGGGGCCGGCGTGGTAGCCGCAAGCCTTCCGGAAAGTGAATTAAATGAAGTAGATAACAAATTGAATGCTTTAAAAAAAGCAATACAAATGGCGGAAACCATTAAGTAAAAAGATAGGAGCAAATACAAATGAAAATACTGGTTTTTGATAATTATGATTCCTTCACGTACAACCTGGTGCATCTTATTGAAAAAATAACGCATGGCAAGGTGGCTGTTTTTCGCAATGATGAAATACCGCTGGAGAAAGTAGCGGATTATGATAAAATAGTTCTTTCTCCCGGTCCTGGCCTGCCTGCTGAAGCTGGCTTGCTGGAGCCATTGATAAAAGAATATGCAGCTCAAAAATCTATATTGGGTGTTTGTCTCGGGCATCAGGCTATTGGTGAAGTGTTTGGTGCTTCATTAATTAATTTATCAACTGTGTATCATGGCATAGCTACGCCAATTCAAATTTTGGACAAGCAATCTAAAATATTAAAAAATCTTCCTGAAGAAATAGAAGTAGGACGGTACCACAGCTGGGTGGTAAGTGATATTGATTTTCCTGAAGAACTTCAAATTACAGCAATAGACAGAAATGGATACATCATGGGCTTACAACATAAAAAGTATGATGTACAGGGAGTTCAGTTTCACCCCGAGAGTGTGTTGACACCATTGGGAGAGGTTATTTTAAAAAATTGGTTAGAACAATGAAAAAGATTTTAGAACACTTATTTGAATACAAAACACTGACGGGCAGCCAGGCCCGGGAGGTAATAATAAACATTGGAAAAGGTGGGTATCAGGAAGCAGAAATAGCCGCTTTTATCACTGTTTATTTAATGCGTAGTGTCACCATTGAAGAACTTCAGGGATTTAAGGATGGCTTACTGGAACTTTGTGTGCCGGTAGTATTGGATGGCTTTAAAGTAATGGACATAGTTGGCACGGGAGGTGATGGAAAAAATACATTTAATATTTCTACACTCGCTTGTTTCATTGTAGCGGGCACGGGCCAAAAAGTGGCAAAGCATGGCAACTACGGCGCTTCTACCATCAGTGGGTCTTCTAATTTAATGGAAGGTTTGGGTTACATATTTACCAATGCAACTAACAAATTAAATAGGGAAGTAGCAGAGGCTAATATTTGCTTTATGCATGCACCTCTTTTTCATCCCGCATTAAAATCAGTGGGCACTATCCGAAAGAATTTAGGCATGCGTACCTTTTTCAATATGCTCGGTCCCCTGGTCAATCCGGCTGCTCCGGACTATCAGTTGATTGGTGTGTACAATTTAGAAATGGCACGCATTTACAATTATATGCTTCAAACATCTGGCAAACCATTTACCATAATTCATGGGCTGGACGGGTACGATGAAATATCACTTACCAACGATACAAAAGTGATTACCAATAAAGGAGAGAAAATTTATTCTGCAGAAGCCCTAGGAAAAAGGACCGTATCGCCTACCGATATTTTGGGTGGCAATACTGTGGAGGAAGCAAGAAAGATATTTTTAAAAATAGTAAAGGGGGAAGGTACCTGGGCACAAAATGCAGTAGTATTGGCCAATGCTGCCATGGCATTGAATAGTACCGGTACGTATGCCACCTATGATGATGCATTTGATGCGGCAGTAGAAAGCTTGGAAAGTGGCGCTGCTTACAATTGTTTATCACAACTTTTAGCCATTCAATAGCATGAATATACTGGAACAAATAATTGGCAAAAAACGATTGGAGGTAGCAGAAAGAAAGAAGATAATTTCTGTATCCCATTTAGAAAAAACGGATTTGTTTCATAAAAAAACACTTTCACTGCGGCAGTTTTTGCTGGATGAAAGTAAGACAGGAATTATTGCCGAGTTTAAAAGAAAATCTCCTTCCAAAGGGATAATAAATAACACGGCTACCGTGAAAGAGGTAACCGCTGCCTATGCACATTGCGGGGCTTCCGGCATTTCAATATTAACAGATGAGTCTTTTTTTGGAGGTACGCTAAAAGACTTATCAGACGGTTCTTTTAACCAAGTTCCTTTACTACGCAAAGATTTCATGATTGACGAATACCAATTAGTAGAGGCAAAAGCAAATGGCGCATCTGTTATTTTGCTAATAGCTGCTTGTCTCTCAAAAAGGGAAGTAAAAGATTTATCTAAAAGTGCGACAACATTAGGTCTTGAAGTATTGTTAGAAATACACAATGAAGCAGAGTTGGATCATATCTGCGATGAAGTGGATCTGGTGGGGGTGAACAATAGAAACTTAAAAACATTTTCTGTGGACATCAATACTTCTTTGGAGTTAATTAATAAAATACCGGCGTCCAAAGTGCCCATTACGGAAAGCGGTATTTCAGATATTGCCATGATCTCAACCTTAAAGAAGGCTGGGTATAAAGGTTTTTTGATTGGAGAAAATTTTATGAAAGAAGAAAATCCGGCGACTGCTTTTGCTGATTTTGTAACCAAATTAAAGGCACAGAATGAAGCTTAAAGTTTGCGGTATAACTAGTAAAACTCAGTTGCACCAATTAGATGAGTTGGGTGTAGACTTTGCCGGATTGATCTTTTATGAAAAAAGTCCTAGGTATGTATTAAAACATGGGCTCACCGGATCAATGGTGAAAAGTTCAAATTTAGCGTTGTTGAAAGTAGGAGTTTTTGTAAATGCAACGTTCGATGAAATACTAAGTGCAATTCAGGATTACGGCTTAGATAAAGTGCAATTACATGGTACCGAATCCCCAATGGAATGTGGCGAACTTTCGAAAATAGTCCCGGTAATAAAAGCCGTTCGTTTAGCAGAAAATGAGTCGGCCTCTGAGGTAATGGAGCGTTTTGAAAATAGTATAGAAATGATGCTTTTCGATAGTGGAAAAACTTCCTCCAAAGAGGGCAGCAACGAACACAACGAATATGGCGGGACAGGAATAAAATTTAATTGGAATAGGCTCAAAGAGCGTACTATAGAAATGCCTTACTTTTTGAGTGGCGGCATTGGGCCGGGTGATGCAGTGTTGATTAAGGAGTTTATAAAAGATCCGGTGGCAAAAAATCTTTTTGCAATAGATATCAATAGCCGATTTGAAAAAAGCCCTGGATTAAAAAACATGGAGGAGATCAGCCAATTTTTAACCGAAATCCGACCGTTAGGAAATTAATTTTTTTAGACAAAAGACAATGCAGATATGACAAAAAAACCAATGTACCAGCAACCGGATGATCATGGTTATTACGGACAATTTGGAGGAGCTTATATACCAGAAATGCTCCATCAAAATGTAGAAGAGTTGCGTACTAAATATCTCCAGATTACATCAGATGAGGTATTTATCAAAGAGTTTGATTTATTACTGCAAGATTATGTTGGCCGGCCAACTCCCTTATTTTATGCAGCACGCTTAAGCCAGCTTTTTAAAACAAATATTTATTTAAAACGGGAAGACCTTTGCCACACCGGGGCGCATAAAATAAATAATACCATTGGTCAGGTACTGTTAGCAGAGCGGCTTGGTAAAAAGAGAATTATAGCTGAAACCGGGGCAGGGCAACATGGAGTAGCAACGGCCACAGTTTGTGCGTTGAAAGGTTTGGAATGCATCGTGTACATGGGTGAAAAAGATATTGAACGACAGGCACCTAATGTGGCCCGTATGAAAATGCTAGGTGCCACGGTGATACCGGCCACAAGTGGTAGTAAAACGCTGAAAGATGCTACCAATGAAGCTATCCGGGATTGGATCAACCATCCGAATGATACGCATTACATCATTGGTAGTGTGGTAGGTCCGCATCCTTACCCCGATATGGTGGCTCGTTTTCAAAGTGTAATAAGTAAAGAAATAAGAAAACAATTAGGCGAAAAAACAGGCAGTGAATTACCGGATTATGTGGTGGCTTGTGTAGGTGGAGGCAGTAATGCGGCTGGTGCTTTTTATCATTTTTTAGAAGAAACAGAAGTACAATTGATAGCTGTGGAAGCTGCCGGCTGCGGGTTGAGCAGTGGAAAAAGTGCCGCTACCACGCAGCTTGGAACTGCAGGCATTTTACATGGAAGCAAAAGCTTAGTAATGCAGACTGAAGATGGTCAGGTAGTAGAGCCACATAGCATTTCTGCCGGGCTTGACTATCCTGGAATAGGACCCTTACATGCACACCTTTATAAGAGTGGCCGTGGCCAATTTTTATCCATCACTGACAGCGAAGCAATGGAAGCAGCGTTTGAAGTGGCAAGGCTTGAAGGTATCATTCCGGCATTGGAAACAGCACATGCTTTTGCAGCATTAAGGCAGATGAAATTTGACCCCAAAGACGTAGTGGTCATATGCTTAAGCGGGCGGGGAGATAAGGACCTGGCAACTTATATGAAGGAAATGGAAGATGATAATATAACTGGTTAAGACTATAATATGGACAGTTCTAATGCAACCTATAGCGGCTTTCAATTCGAAGATAATGGTCATCCTGCGGTAGCTATCATCAACAGCGACCTAAAAAACTTTAGCGATAAATCAGATTACAATTATTCTGTTTTTATAGAAATTATTCCTGATGTATATAATGAGATGGGCCATCCGGAAGGAGCAGAGTACGACCAGCTTACCAAGATAGAAAAGGAAATAATTGAATACCTGGAAGGACAAACAAAGTCTGTGCATATTGGCCATACGACTGCCTACCGGAAGCGGGAGATTATTTTCTATACTGGAGAACCGGAGCAGGTCAGAAGTTTTTTAAATTACTTTCTTGCAGAATCAGGGAGGGAAACGTTTTTTGAAATTGAATCTGATCCGGCTTGGGAAGATGTGTCCGGTTTTTACGAGCAATTATAGCCATGGAATCTGTAACCATCATACCTTTTCGGCAAGACTTAGCTTTTTATTTTAAAAGTTTAAATGTGGCCTGGCTGGAAAAATACTTTTATGTCGAGCCAATTGATGAATTGATGTTAAGTAATCCGGAAGAGCAAATTATAGATAAGGGAGGTCAAATATATTTTGTTTTAGTAGGAACAGAGGTTGTGGGTACAGCGGCACTTTTAAAAACGGCTGACCAGGAATTTGAATTAGGCAAAATGGCGGTTGATGAAAAATCCAGAGGTAATAAAGTTGGTAATCAACTATTGGTTCATTGTATCAATGAAAGCAAAAGATTAGGTGCAAAAAAGATCCACCTTTATTCCAATACCATCCTAAAGCCGGCCATACATTTATATCGTAAATATGGTTTTGTAGAAGTACCGATTCTTGAAGTGGAATATGAAAGATCTGATATCAAAATGGAAAAAATACTAGCATGAGCCGACTGAAAAATTTGTTTGAACATAAAAATAATTGCGTGCTGAATGTGTACTGCACCGCCGGTTATCCAATGCTGGAAAGTACAATCCCGGTGATGGCAGCTTTGCAGGAAGCAGGTGTAGATATTATAGAGTTGGGCATACCTTACTCCGATCCGTTAGCCGACGGCCCTGTGATACAAGCCAGTGGCAGTAAGGCTTTGGCTAATGGCATGACCATTAGTGAATTGTTTCGGCAACTAACCAACTTTAGAAGTTTGATACACCTTCCTGTTGTACTGATGGGTTATATGAATCCTGTTTTGCAGTTTGGCTTTGAACGTTTTTGCGCTGAAGCTGCAAAGGCTGGAATTGATGGATTGATTTTGCCCGACCTGCCGATGCACGAGTTTGAAACAGAATACAGCGGCATCATATCAAAGCATCAACTTGATTTTATTTTTTTGGTAACACCTGAAACATCAGAAGAAAGAATTTTAAAATTAGACCGTCTTAGCTCCGGATTTCTTTATGCAGTATCCTCATCTTCTACTACAGGCTATTCTAAAAATTTTTCTGTAGGTGAAAACTATCTTAAAAAATTGCAGGACCTAAACTTGCAAAACCCGGTACTGGTAGGTTTTGGTGTAAAGGATAGGGCTTCTTTTACTGCGGCATCTCAGTACGCAGCCGGTGCTATCATTGGTTCGGCTTACATTCAGGCGCTTGGTGATGGAGAAGCTATTACGGAGAAAACGAACGTTTTTATTCATTCCATTATTAACTCGGATCAATGAATTTGGTCATCATAAAATACAATGCAGGCAACATACAATCTGTACTGTTTGCATTGGAGCGTTTGGGCGTTCATGCAAAAGTTACCGACATACCTGAAGAAATAAAGGGTGCAGATAAAGTAATTTTTCCGGGTGTAGGAGAGGCAAGCAGCGCCATGCAACATCTATGCAGGGATGGATTGGATAAAGTGATAAAAGAGCTGAAACAACCTGTTTTAGGCATCTGCGTCGGCATGCAATTATTGTGTACTTCCTCCGAAGAAAACAACGCACAATGCATGGGGATCATTCCTGTGGCTGTAAAAAAGTTTGGGGAAACAAAACAAAAACTAAAAGTGCCACAAGTTGGTTGGAATACCATTTTTGACTTAAAATCAAATCTGTTTGATAACATTAGCGAACAAAGCTACATCTACAATGTACATAGTTATTATGCAGAGGATAGTGAGTACACCATTGCTCGTTGCGATTATGGGATAACCTATGCAGCCGCTATCAAAAAAGATAATTTTTATGGAGTTCAATTTCATACTGAAAAAAGTGCGTTAGTTGGAGATCAGATCATTCGAAACTTTTTAGCCCTTTAATTATGGAGATCATTCCGGCTATAGATATTATTGATGGTAAGTGCGTACGACTCACACATGGTGATTTCAGCCAAAAGAAAATTTATAATGAATCGCCATTAGAGGTGGCCCTTCAATTTGAAGATGCAGGTATCAGCCGATTGCATTTGGTAGACCTTGATGGAGCCAAGGCAGGTGCGGTTAAAAACTGGAATGTATTGGAAATGCTAGCTGGTAAAACGGCTATGGTGATTGATTTTGGCGGTGGCATTAAAACCGAAAAAGACCTTCAAATAATATTTGATTCTGGTGCTGCTTTTGCCACGGTAGGGAGTATTGCCGTATCAGATTGGGCAATCTTTTCTAGTTGGCTACAATCCTTTGGACCTGATAAATTTATTGTAGGTGCCGATGTAAAGGAAGAAAAAATAACTATAAATGGATGGACTGAAACAACAGATGTTTGGATCTATGATTTTATAGAAAAAAATATAGCGTCTGGAATAAAGCAACTTTTCTGCACCGATGTAGCCAAAGATGGAGCCCTCTTAGGACCTGCTGCTGAATTGTATCAAAACATTATGAATAAATTTCCGGAACTGCACTTTATAGCCAGTGGTGGAGTGAGTTCTTTGGAGGATGTACTGTTGCTGCAGGACATTGGTTGCAAGGGAGTCATTATCGGGAAAGCCATTTATGAACAGCGCAGTACACTAAAAGATTTAAAAAAGCTGACTAAATAATTCTCAACATGTATGCTCACTAAAAGAATTATTCCTTGCCTAGATATCAAGGATGGACGCACTGTAAAAGGCACCAACTTTGAAAACCTGAGAGATGCGGGAGACCCGGTGGAACTGGGAAAACTTTATGCAGCACAAGGGGCAGACGAACTTGTTTTTTTGGATATAACA
>JBDSBL010000072.1:0-4794 GCA_039921625.1 Chitinophagaceae bacterium | reverse complement strand
AATATTGAAATACAACAAAGGACAAATTCATAAAAATTATACGTCTTTTACGTAGGTTACTAATTTACTTTCCAACTATTTAATAGTGACTGGTTCATCCAATTTTAGCCTCTTTGGCGGTGTACCCCTTTGTCCGTAAATTTAGGACAAATAGCCAACCATGTCAAAGGCACTACATAATCCCCGGGGCACCTCTCCACCCAATAAACCGCAGCCAAAAAGAGGACCGGCCAAAGCACTTAACTACTTAGGAGCAAAAACCGCAGGTACCAATGAAACCGATTTTATAGAAATCATTCGCAATGGATTGGACCGCAAGGCACTGGATAAACTGATGCTTTTTACCGGCTTAGGAGCTTCGGAGGTGGCTGCCTTTATTCATGTATCTGACAGAACGCTACGGCGCTACAAAGCCGGTACGGTGCTCAACCCGGAGCAAAGTGAACGAGTGTTGGAGATAGCTCATTTATATACACGGGGAGAGGAGGTTTTTGGTGACATGGAGGCATTTAAAGAATGGGTCAACTCTGACCTGATAGCCTTGGGAAATAAAAAGCCAAAAGCTTTTTTAGACACCTCACGGGGTGTACAAATGGTAACTGCTCTTTTAGGCCGAATAGAACATGGAGTATTTTCCTGATGCTGCTGTACCGTATTGGTAAATGCCGTTTTATTGATGATACCTCTGGGCAGGGTGCGGCCTTGTATGGTGGCCGATGGAATAGCGTTGGCACCAACGTATTGTACACCTCCACTTCCGCTGCTTTAGCCATGCTGGAAGCCCTTGTGAATTTGCCTAATCTTAAAATAAAAGATCCCTATTGCCTTCTTGTGTTGGAAGTGCCGGAAAATTCTATAACAGAAATAAGTATAAAGGACTTGCCTGCTGAATGGAACACTTTGCCCGCACCTCAAATGCTGCAATATCTGGGAGATGATTTTTGTAAAGAAGGAAGATACTTATTGTTGAAAGTACCTTCTGCCGTGCTACGGATGGACAACAATTATCTTATCAATCCTGTGCACAAGGATTTTAAAAAGATCAAGGTTCTTCAAAAAGAGACGATTCAATTTGACAAACGCTTAATGAAATAATAGCAATAAATAGAGAAGATAAATTTTTTCATAAACCTCTCATCACAGCTAAAAAAAGCTATATCCGCTTGTAAAAATTAAGTGAAACGGAAGGAGCAAAACTTTTTTCACTTAGAGTAAAAAAACCAGTGTTATCGCCCTTGAAACAAACGGCTTCGCCCTGCGGCTCTAATACGTAAGACAATGTAGTAGAAGGTTTGGCTAAAGTGGCATCAATTGTTTCGCCGCTTTTGCGGGTCCAATAAAAAAGCCCGGTGTAGGTTTTGATGATCAGCTCGCTGCCGCTTTTAGAGATGGCTGCACTCACCACGCCGGTAAATGGAAGGTCTAGTACAAAAGAAGCCGTGCTCATAGAAGTGGTGCTTTGCGGATATGCCAATTTGTACACTTTGGATACTGCGTCCCGCTTGGTGATGATATATAAATCCTTTGTATGTTCATCTACCATCACCGCTTCTGCATCATGAGCTCCATCCGGGTACACGAAGGAGATCTTATCCCAATCCTGCACTTCATCCATGGCTGTGGTAGGTTCCGGGAAACGCAGTATGCTGTAATCCGCGTATTGCCGGTTATTGTCTCCAATATCAGCGAGGTATATATAGTTTACTCCCGGTGTTGGCCCGGAGCTAATGGTCATGTCTTCCCAATCTCTATTTTTCGCACCTTTAATAGAAATTTTTTTCAGCAAGCTTCCATTGTATTTGAGTAAATAAATATCGGGAGGGTTGCCGCTATCTTCCTCTACCCAAAGGCAACCTGGGTTTGCCCTGCTGTCCGCTATTCCGGAAGCTTCGTCTATAAAACCAGGAACTATAGCAGTGGCTTCGGGCTTTGCAGCAAAAGGAAGAGAAGGCGGCGTTACTTCTTTACTATTTGAATTGCAGCAGGTAGTAAAAATGATCAGGCTGAGGAGTATCTGTTTCAAGATGGATTGATTTGAAAAAACAACAAGAACCAAATTTAAGCAATCAACTGCGTTTCAGAAATGAAAGCATTACGGTTGCCCTTATAGTCATAAAAAAAGACCTGCAGTACTGCAAGTCTTTTTAATATTGTGAAGGGTCATCTTAGTTTAGCACCATTACGCTGGTAGCCGTTAATTGCACATCTTTTTCAGATCCCTTTATTTTATCAATTTCTTTCTTTGATTTTCCTGCATCTTCTGCATAATGTTTGCGCTGATCTTCAGTCACTTCTTTAATACTTGCCACGCCTTCTACCATTACTACCTTTCCTTCCAGGCCGACAGGCATTGCAAAAGAATGATCTTTTACCTTTACCATTACGGTAGTGCCATCAGTACGTTCCAGCTTTATCCAGCAACCTTCCGCCTTGCATACTTCCTTTACTTTGCCAATCACTTTTCCTTCGTAGGTATCGTTTTTCAATTTTCCTTTCAGGTCATCTACAGATACAGATGTACCCTTAAGCGTCATGGCAGTACCATAAACCACACCTTTATCGGCAGGCTTAATATCCTGTGCTGTAGCTGCTACGGCCACCAAAAAGAAAAAAGCAAAGAAGATCTTTTTCATATGTTGCAATTTGACCAAAGGTAACCGCACAATTCGGTATCTGGAGTTAGGCTTATTGTAATTAGCATTTGATTTGTTTTTTAAAAAACATTGGTCATTCCATACATTTTTATCCATTCGTTATTGATGGAAAATGCCGCTTCTATTTTTCACCGCAAACCAAAAGGGCAAGGGAGGCAATGGACACTTTATTATCCGGGTATTTATCCCGCACCAATTGAATCGCTTCCTCTTTTATTTTTTTCTGCATTGCTTCATCTGCTTTGCTAAGAGCCGCCACAAAAGGGGCAGCTACTTCTGTCATCATATTCCAGAAGACTTCAGCCGTTCCTGCATTTAGGTGGCCGGCTATTTCTTTTTCAGTTACATTTTTTAATCCTGCCTGGCTAAAAAGTTGCTGCAGCAAACCAGGTGTAGCACAACGAAACATTCCGGGAGCTTCGGGCGGTGGAGGAGACAGATGCATATGTTTATAGATAACGTTGCCCACAGCCGTTACCCAAAAGTTTTGTTCCGGACCGGCCCATACCGAAGCGGCTATCTTACCACCAGGCTTTAACACCCTTACCATTTCCTGCGCCGCCAGCAACATATCGGGGAAAAACATAAACCCAAACCGGCAACTTACTGCATCAAAAGAATGGTCGGGAAAAGGAAGGTGCGACACATCGCATACTTGTGTGTCCACATTTTTCAGCCCCTTACCGGTGGCATGTTCGCGGGCCACCTCCAGCATATAAGGTGAAAGATCTGTAAGAACCACTTTGCCATCTGGTATCAGCGCAGCCATGGATAGGCCGGGCTCCCCCGTGCCCGAAGCCACGTCTAAAATGCGGTCGTTGTTTTTTGGAGCTACATATTGGATAATAGCATTGCCTACAGGTTTCAAAAAATCCATCATCAGATCGTCCCACTTTTTCCAACCACCGGAAAATTTATTCCAGGACGCTTTTTGCTGGTCGCTGATCTCTTGCTGTTGCGGATTCATGGTGTATTTGTTTTACTTCTAAGTTAGTTTATTGGAGGGAGGAAATGAGCATTTATGATAGCAGCCGCAACCTTTAAAGAGGCACATTGCTTTTCTTACGTCCCTTTTTATAAAGCCAAAATAAAAAGGTTGCTATTATCCAAAGGGCAGAAAAAGAAACGAGGCCGTACAAATTTGCCTGTACATCTTCGGGATCGAACCGGCCATGAATACGCCTTCGGAAAAATTGGTTGGACCAGGCTTGTGACCACTCAATGGCCAGGCCGAATAAATACAACATGATAAAAATAGCGGCATGCCGGAGCAATTTTCCTTGTGCAAATAAAAGGTTTAAAAATAAGGCGGCTCCAAAGTAAAAGAGGGAATGCAATTCTTTATCATAATGCCGGAAGGCCGAAGGCAACCGCATCATAAACCCGATCAATGCTATGGAAAAAGCAACAAAAACAAGTACGATCTTTTGCCCGGTGGTTACCTTCATTTTACTTCCATTCTTTTTGTACCAAATAAGACGTTGCCGCTAAAACGTGAGGACAGGAATTTTATTGGAAGTGGATAAATGGAATATTTTAAAAATGGTTTTTATAGTTGAAATTTTAGAAGTAATTATATCCTTTCACTTGGAAATAAAACATAAAATTTAATAAAATAATGAAGCTTCTTTTTTTAACCCTGTTGTGGTGTTTTGTTGGTTTTGTTCCGGTGCTTTCTTCGGCCCAATCAGTGAATAAATAACTAATGAAAGGGAAAGGAAGCGCCAATAACACCAGGCACTTACTTATTTTGGCTAAACAGTTTGAACACTCACATAATGCAATCAGCCTAACTATGAAAACTGGTCAAAAATTATGGACAAGAGAGGAACTAATTTTAGCAATCAATCTTTATTGTAAACTGCCTTTTGGACGACTTCACCGTAATAACCCAAAAGTTATCCATCTTGCGAATCTTATCGGGAGAACAGAAAATTCTGTGGCATTTAAGCTCGTTAATTTTGCATCTTTAGACCCAAGCCTACATGCCAGAGGAATTAAAGGCGCATCAAATACGAGTAATCTCGATAAAGAAATTTGGAATGAGTTTTATAATAATTGGGGCGGTTTGGGTTATGAAAGCGAAAAGTTATTAGCTCAATTTGAGCATACAACAGTAGAAGAACTAAATCATATAACA
>JBDSBL010000071.1:0-18798 GCA_039921625.1 Chitinophagaceae bacterium | reverse complement strand
ATGCGCAATACAATTTCTTCCATTTGTTTTAGTCTTTCCGGGCTGGGAGAAAAATTGGCTGAATACCTGAGGTGGTGCGGGTTGCGTGGTTCATAAGGCATGATGCGTACATGCTTTCCACCGATGCAGTAACAACGATAATATTCATCAAAAACAATTTCTTCCTGCAGCAGCATTACCAACTGATCTGTTTCGGTATGCTTTTTATAAAAATCTTCTGCGTCCTCCAGGCGATATACATTTTTCCATCCCCCTCCGGCATAAGGCTTCATATAAGCTGGGAAACCAACATAATTAAAGATGCCTTCCCAGTCAAGTGGATACGCAAGATTTGAAAATGATTGGTCTGAAGTATCAGTAGGTAATCCATAAGAAGGAAGAATCACCGTTTTAGGTACAGGTACTCCTACTTTTACCATCAGACAATTATTAAAATATTTATCATCTGCACTCCACCAAAAAGGATTGTTGATCACCGCTGTTCCGGTAAGCGCCGCATTCTTCAGCCACGTACGGTAAAAAGGAATGTCTTGTGAAATGCGATCAACGATCACCGCATAACCACACTTTTCACCTTGTGGAGCTTTATCAATGCGAACGGGTTCTGCCATAATATCGGAAAGACCTTTGCTATTTATTTTTTCAATAAATGCATTTGGAAAACTGCGCTCCTGCCCAAATAAAACCCCAATCTTTTTCATAAAAATTTTTTTAAAAATGGAAAATTCTTCAATACTATTTGGTTTAAAATACAAATAATTTCTTCGCTAAAAAATATTTTCTTAGGCACAATTATTTCAGATAATATGTTACAAAAAATTGATGACTTATTTTTGACGATATGGAATTAGTGAATGTGCAGACGGTATTATTTGAGCAAAATAGGATTGAATCTTTTTATTTGAAAAGGACGGTGCTTGTTGATTTTTATTTGCCTAAAAACATTACAAACCCAAATGAGCTTTCGCTGCTTCTTATCAATGATGGTCAGGATTTGGAAAAGATGCCATTCCTTCCAATGATTGATGAGTTGCACATTACAAATAAAATTGTTCCACTGCTTTGCGTAGGTATTCATGCAGGCAAAGAGCGCAGGATGGAATATGGTACGGCCAGTGTATTGGACTATGAAGGCCGCGGAGCAAAGGCACTTGCGTACAACAAATTTATTTTAAAAGAATTGCTGCCTTTTATAAAAGATACGTACCGGGTTCAATCATTTAAGCAAAAAGCATTTGCCGGTTTTTCTCTTGGTGGCCTTACTGCTATTGATATGGTTTGGCACCATCCTCAATTGTTTTCTATTGCAGGTGTTTTCTCGGGGTCCTTGTGGTGGCGGAGCCGGGGGTTGGATGATGGGTACGATGAAGACACCGACCGGATCATGCATGCATTAATCCGCAAGGGTAGGAATTATCCAGGATTAAAATTTTTCTTCGCCACCGGATCGCTAGATGAAAAAATGGACCGAAATGGTAATGGTATAATTGATTCTATAGATGATACGCTTGGACTTATAGAAGAATTGGAAAAAGTAGGGTATGAGCCTCAAAAGGATATTGAATACATAAACTTTGAAGATGGCCGGCATGATGTACCAACTTGGGCGAGGGCCATGCCGCTTTTTTTAGAATGGGGCTGGGGAGTGAGTAAATTCAAAGGAAAAAACATCTGATAATTTCTGACTTGATTAAGTAGCATAAAAAAACGCCTCTTTTAAAGAGGCGTTTTTTATAAATACAAAGTTCCAGGTTTAATTAAAAATGTAACGTAAACCAAACTGCATATAGTAAGTAGAGGATAAAGAAAGATTTTTTCTAAAGGTGTCTTTTATAATGTGGTTTCTATCAGTAGCTAACTGGAAAGTAGGCCTTGTAGCACCACCGGGTGTCAACGAAGATGTGTTTTGCGGAATCAATATTTGGCCGGAGCTCGCATTGGTTGTTTGTGTTAAACCCCAATTGCTATTCAGCAAGTTTCCTAGATTAAAAATATCAATGCTAAACTGTAATGTGTTCCGCTTACCTACAAAGTTGGTAAATACATCCTGAACAAATTTCACATCGAACTCGTGTCTCCAAGGTAATAAACCTCCATTCCTTTCTGCATATTGACCTTTGTGTTTTTGTAAATATTTATCCTGGTCAATGTATTTGAAGAAAAGATCTTTTTGTTGCTGTGCTGAATAAACAACGCCGCTTATTGTTTTAGGAACAAAATCAATTTCTGTTTGATCTTTTGGAATGTAAATCAGGTCATTATTGGCTCCATCCCGGTTAAAGTCACCGCCATACGTGTAAGAGAATCTTCCTTGATTGGCTCCTTCGTAAAAAAGAGAAAGGGTAGTACCTAAATGCTTGATGAACTCTTTACGGTACGAAACATTGGCAACAATACGATGAGGCAATACATAGCTCGCGTTACTAAGTGTAGGATAATTCGGTCCATTCACATGCGCAATCAAGTTCCATGTATTTACAGGCTGATCGCCATTACCATCATATAAATTGGCGGCATTGGAATATACATAGGCAATAGAGCCATTGAAGCCCTTTAGAAATTGTTTTTCCAATTTGGCTGTAAGGGAAAAATAGTAGCCTCTCGACTCATTGCCGGTTAGAATAGATGTAAAGGTTTGTGTGCCTCTGATGTCACCGTTTGCTACAGGCGTGCTTGGGTTCGGGTTTGTAGCGCTCTTAATAGCTGGCGTAAGTGGGTTTAGGTATTTTTGAGTCGTAGCATTTGGATAAATCAAACGGTTATCAGGATAGCCTGAAATGTTTAACTGCTGCGGGTTTACCAGGTTTACGTTTCGAGAGTAAATGGTACGTATGTCCTTATTAAAGATGCCTTCCAAAGTAGCAATAAGTCCTAAGGGTAATTTTCGGTCAATACCCAAGCTAGTTTTCCAACTTTGCGGATTTTTGAAATCTTCTGAAAAAGCAGTAACCGTAGATGGTACAACAGTACCTGCTACTGGAACAGTTGACGGACGGTAAGCAGCAATGTTCGGGTTGAAAACACCAGGTGTATTTGCCTGGCCATTGAAATTTTGTGTTACCTGCAACATTCCTGAGTTACCGGACTGTCCAACGATCCATACAAAAGGAACACGGCCGGTAAAGATGCCAGTACCACCTCGTATTTGGAAAGTACGATCGCCATTTACATCCCAGTTAAAGCCCAGGCGTGGAGACCAGTTTATAGTGGGTTTAGGTAATTTACCTGTGTTAATCTTGGTACCATTGGTAAAGGTTAGACCGGCAACCAATGGATTAGTTTTTACTTCTGTTACATCGGGGTAGGTAGTAATGTCGCCACGTAAGCCCAGTGTTAATTTAAAATTTTTACCCAGCGACATTTCATCCTGGCCGTAGGCAGAATACTGAGCAAATTTAAAGCTTGGAAAAGCCTGTTCAAAGTTGGGCGACAGGGAATAAGTAAGCGTAAAGTCCAGTGGCTTTACACCGTTCATAAAATCATCAAATGAATTGAACCGGTAGTACGAGGCACCTAGTGGCTGAAAACCATTTTTTGTATTGGTGAAATCTGCTTGTCCGCCAAAAATAAAGCTGTGCTTTCCGGCGCTAAAGGATACATTGTCTACCGCTGAATAGATAAGTACATCTCTTAAATTGCCATAGCTGAACGGCTCGTAACCAAAAGAAGTGTAGAATAAATTATCCTTCATAATATCAACAAACGGAAACAAACTGCTCTCCACACTGCGGGGTTCATTCTGGTTGTTTCTTGAAAAACGAAGGTTGTTAGACACTTTACCAAAAGTTGAATTTAACTCACCAGCAATGGAATAAAAGTTATTCTCCTGGAAATAGTTAGAGTTCTTAAAATGCAATGCTGTAATGTCTGTCCTTGATCCGGTAACACCTGTGATACCAGTGCTGCCTAAAGAACCGCTCACAAAAGAGGGCGTCTTGCTTTGTACATTGCTGTAACGGATGTTCAACCTGTGTTTGTTGCTTATATTCCAGTCAAGCCGTGCCAGGTATTTAGTTCTTGGCGATTCAAAATCATAACCTTGGTATGGGCCTGTTTCGTAACTGTATGTCTTTCTTAAATAATCACTGATGGCATCCAGCTCAGTTGTAGTGGGGCGGGCTATGTTATTAGCACTTCCATAGGCAGCACCGCTAGTAGCTGCAAGACGTTGCTGGCCAGGGCTTATCTGAGTTTCGTTTTCATAGTTCAGAAAAAAGAATAATTTGTTTTTTATAATTGGACCACCAAAACGAACACCATATTGATCAAAATTTAGTTTTTGTTTTGGAAAGGTCTCGTTGTTTACTTTATTACCCTGTTCCTTATCTGTACGGAAATAATAATAAACTGAACCGGAAAAATTGTTGGTACCGGCGCGGGTTACGGCGTTCAGTGAGCTACCAATAAATCCGGACTGGCGAATATCAAAAGGCGTAATGTTTACAGAAATTTCTTCCAGTGCATCCAAAGAAATAGGTGCGCCTCCGGCAGGGAGGTTTGACCCGATGCCAAATGTATTGTTGAAATCAGAACCATCAACGGTAACATAATTCTGGCGGAAATTGCCACCACCTACAGAAGCACCATTTGATTGTGGTGTTAATCGGGCCAGATCATTTATACTGCGGCTGATGCTGGGTAGGCGTTCAATTTCCCGGCGGCCAATGTTAGTAACAGCGCCGGTGCGGTTGCCATTCAATATCGTATTTCTACGGGTAGCTGTTACAATAACCTGCTCCAGATTTCCCGTGTTTTCCAAATTGAAATTGAAAACAGTATTTTCTGCCAGTTTCAAATACACTTCATTTTCTTTTTGTGTTTGGAAACCTACATAACTTACCTCTATTAAATAAGGTCCTCCAACACGCATATTGTTGATAGAAAACTGGCCACTGCCTTGTGATAAAGTAGAATAGCGGGTTCCTGTAGGCTGGTGTGTGGCAATGACCGTAGCTCCGGCCAGGCCTTGGCCGTTTTTGTCTTTAACTGTTCCGCTCATGGAACTAGTGGTCACCTGTGCATTTACTAAATACCCCGTTAGAGATATTAAAATGAGGATAAGTAATCGTTTAAACATATTATTTGATTGATTTCGTGGCAAAGAAAGGGAATATTCGAACAAAATGTGAGGCAATATATTAACAATTTGTTTTCCGGCTGGCGTAGGAGAATGACAAGCTTTCTTCTCTATTAGCTGCATTGGATACCTCAACTATTTAGGTAGGTAAACAGGAGTAGTTACCTTTGATAAAAAATTGTAATGCTGGATACTATTGAAAGTGCCATTGAAGATTTGAAAAATGGAAAAATGGTAATTGTGGTGGATGATGAGGATCGTGAGAATGAAGGTGATTTCATAACAGCATCCCGAAATGCAACTCCTGAAGTGATCAATTTTATGAGCAAACATGGGCGTGGCCTTATTTGCGTTCCTATGCTGGAAGAGCGTTGCAGTGAATTGGGATTGGAGTTGATGGTAAACAATAATACAGCCTTGCACGAAACCGCCTTTACGGTTTCAGTAGATTTATTGGGGCATGGCTGCACCACGGGCATATCCGCTCAAGACAGATCTCGTACAATTAAAGCCTTAATTGATCCTGCTACCAAGCCGGAAGACCTTGGCCGCCCAGGACATATATTTCCGCTTCGCGCAAAAAAAGGTGGCGTATTACGGCGTGCCGGTCATACAGAAGCTACTATTGATTTGGCCCGGCTCGCAGGTTTTGAGCCATCGGGAGTATTGGTGGAGATAATGAATGAAGACGGAACCATGGCGCGGCTTCCGGAATTAAAAGAAATCGCTAAAAAATTTGACTTTAAAATTATATCTATAAAGGACCTGATTGAATACAGGTTGAAACGTGATTCGCTGATTGAAGAAGTGGTGAGAGTGGACATGCCTACAAAATGGGGTCATTTTAAATTGATTGCCTTCCAGGAAAAAAATTCTGCTAATGAGCACCTTGCTTTGATAAAAGGTGAATGGAAAGAAGGTGAACCTATTCTTGTCCGGGTGCATTCCTCCTGCTTTACAGGAGATATCCTGGGCTCTCTTCGCTGCGATTGTGGTGAACAACTCCACCACGCCATGCAAATGGTACAGGAAGAAGGACGGGGAGCTATCCTTTATATGAATCAGGAAGGAAGAGGCATCGGTCTTTTAAATAAATTGAAAGCATACCATTTGCAGGAGCAAGGAATGGATACCGTGGAAGCAAACCTCCACCTTGGTTTTCAAATGGACCAACGCGACTATGGAGTCGGAGCCCAAATCCTTCGTCATCTGAATATTCAAAAACTGAGACTGATCAGTAATAACCCAAAAAAGAGGGTTGGTCTTTTGGGTTATGGATTAGAGATTGTAGAAAATGTACCGTTGGAAGTGACTCCGAACATACACAATGAAAAATATTTAGAAACAAAGAGAGATAAAATGGGGCATGAGATTTTATAAAATCTAATCTCTTTAGTTTGTGAAAAGCGGTTTAATTACTTCCGGCGGCAGAGGTGCTGTCCGTTTGTAAGGAAGCCGCTTTTCTTTTTCCTTTTTTTCTGCCAAAAAGCACTTCGGAAAGAGAACTGAATTCTTTGTGGTAAGAAATGTTTGCGCCTGTTCTTTGGGTACGAAGCGATCCAATGGGCCCGGCTCCAGTGACGAGGTCTGGAGTTTCTCTATAAAAAATTGTAGCCCGCACAGAACCGGATTTATTAATTAAAAATTCAACAGTTACATCTTTATACAGTTCTGCATTTTGCTGGAAATCGGCACCAAGGGGCACATCAAAGGAGCCCCCCAACGTAAGCAATATCCTTTCTTTAAACAGAGATTTTCCAATGGTAAGGTTTAAAGCGCTTTGGTTAGGTAAAATGTTTTTTGAATTAGAATTGATCAGGTCTTTATTGTAAATAGAGCCCGTAAAATTGACTGAAATAGTATTGTTGGATAAAATTTTAGATAACAATTGATTCAGCCGCTTATTCACTTCTCCAAAAAATAACCCGGATATAGTGCTATAGGCTAGTTCGTTAAATGGATTAACGCTTGCATTTTGCGATTCGTATGGAGCAAAAGAGTTGAATACTATAAGGTAAGTAACCTGCTTATTAAGTTCGTTTGTATTTTTCTGAATCTGTTGAATGCCTTGCTCCACGCTGAAGGCCACTGTTTTATCAACGGAATTATAAAAGCTTTGTGGAAACTCAATTTGAAAATTAAACGTTGGCTTAAAAAGCTCGCCTGATAATTGCGCCACCACATTTACATCACCCCGGTAAGAAGAAAGACTTTGGTTAGTAGTGTTCAGCGATAATGAATTTATTAACGGGGCTATGCTAACCTTTTCTGCTTTGTACACTGCATCAAAATGAATTTGGGCGGTGTAGGGATCACCCGTCCATTCTATATAATTATTGGAACCTTTTCTTATTTCAAATGGCTTTTTAAAGAATGATTGAAATGTAAATAAATAACTTCCATCCTCAATATCATACCGGCCGCGCATGGTTAAGGGTTCTGAGGTTCCGGCACGCATCCGCAAATTACCAACTCCACGACCTTTAATAATATCACCGGTCAATTCATCTAATATCACTTCAATGTTTACCAGCGGATTAGCCGTAAGGTCCACTTCGTACGTGATGTTGCTTGCAGATCCGGAATAATCTTCATTGCTCATTTCCCGGCCGTACTTCCGCTCTACCATAAAAGAAGCCATGCCACTGGCGCGGTTGCGGGATGGAGGTAAGGTGATAAAAGAGCTGTCTGATTCGGAAGCTTTCGCATTGATCTGCATAAACATATCATTTTGCGGCCCCACTAATATTAAGGAACCCGTGCCTTTTGCCCGGCCATAAAATTGCTGGTTATCACTGTAGGTAGTATTTAAAAGTAGCATCGGTTGGTTGTCCACTTCGGCTACTATATCAAAATACATGTTTTTAAAACTGTTATGTTTTATGGTTCCTTGCACCGTGGCGGTTCGGTTATTTTCATCCCTTAGTTTAAGCGTACCTAGTTTTATTTCATCCTTCGTTAATTCAATTTCAGTATCATCCAATTTATAAGCAACTTGGGTAAAAAGTACTTTTAACCCAACATCTTTTAATTTGGCTTTTGCAATAAAATCACGGTTGGCTCCCTCACCCAAAATATCCATATTACCGGTAACGTAGCCGGTGATGTTGGAAAATAAGGTGCCTAAAAATCGTTCTAATATTTTAGCCTCATAATTAACGGCGGCAACGGAAATACGGTCCTGGTGCGTATTAGCAGAGTCTTTAAAATCTAAAGCCAGATCGAAATTCAGTTTATGCAGCGGATCAAAATTGCCACCATTTCCGGTAAGCAACCCGGTGGTATTGTTGTAGCCAAGGTTGGCTTGCACCTGCCCAATGGAATCATTGTCCATCCGCAATTGATCTGTTTTAAAATAGCCCGTTACATTAAATTTTTTCTGTGGATCCTCTATATGGATGTTGCCGGTAAGCAACCCTTCCAACCGGTTTTCTTTTAAAAAGAAAGGAGAAAAGTCACCGATATTAATATTCTGCAGCGCCACATTCAAATCTATCCAGGAACCAATATCAGAAGGCTGCGTGCTGATGCGTACCTCTTGTTGCGATTCCTTTAACACCAATTGACCTTGCACCGAACTGTTTTTTCTAAAATCCAATTCACCTCCTTGCTCCAGGTTCCATGTTTTTCCATTCAATACAAAAGAGGATGGCTTGAACGAAACGGACGCTCCATTAGAGAATGTTTTTATCTCCGCTGATAATGCTGCCTGATTAATGGTTTGGTTGGCAGAAGTGGATAAAGTAATGTCCGATACATCATTGCTTGCCGTGATGCTAAAGTTTGTTTGCGGAAAGTTTAAGCTGTCGGTGATGCGTGAATCATTTACCTGCCCTGTTACAATCAGCCGCTCAAAGTTTCCATCACCCTGCAACATTACATCAGAAAACTCGTATTGATTATAGGAGATGTGCGGTATGTCTGCATCTAATTTTAAAATATTAGCAGCAACGTTTAGTGTGCCGCTAATGTGGCTATTGTTGAAGCCCGAAAGGTGCGGCACCAATGCCTGCATATAATCCTCAACTACTCCTGTGGTAATATCAAAAGTAAATGCCTGAGAGGGAATGAAACGGCTGGGAGGGTTGATGTAGGAAGGATAGTAACGGCTTAAGAAAACAGTGAAGGCATCGGGTAAGGATTTTAAATCAAAATTGCCTGTAACAATAGCATCAAACTCATTGGAACGGGCTCTTAAGGAGCGGATGACATTATCAAATGTATTGGATACAATCAGCGAATCAAAAGTGAGTTGTTTTCCATTGTACAACAAGGTAGCATTGCTGATGGCGGCCCTACCCAAAAAGTCGGACAATGTTTTTCCATTAAAAGAAAGATCAAAATCACCGGTGAGCGTAAATGGTGTGGGGCTAAAATGTAGCGCTTCGAGATTTAGGTATTCAATTTTTGATTGAGCATTCACTAATGGCCTTGATCCGCTAAGATCAATAAGTCCGGTTAGTTGTAAGGTGGCATTCGGGTCTTTGCTATCAAACTTTCCATTAAACAAACGGTTTTTCAAAACGCCGTTTGCTATTATATTTTGATAAGTATATCCATTAAAATAAAATTTCTTGATGGTACCGTCCACCTTCATATCAAGCCGGTTCCAGGCAAAACTTTTTCCTTTTATATCTCCATTAAATGCCACTACTCCCAGCTGGCTGTTGTTAAACAATTGGCCTAATTGAAAACCAGTGGTAGCAATGCTTCCGGAATAAATAGGGTCTGCGCCTTTCGGCAATTTCATATTCAAGTCGGTAACCAATGTGCCTAGCCCCGTTTGCACGGTGCCGTAGGCCACAAAGTCATTTATAAAACCAGTATAGGTGCCATTAAAACGAAGGCTGGAAAGTTTGCGCAAATTGACGCCCTGCACCTTTTTTATAGAAGGAACTAAAGTTACGGCATCCGCATAGGTTGTCCGCAAGTCATGGGCTTCCACGTTAATAAAAGCCTTTTGTATATCCGGCAATCCCAATATGGTGAAGTTGCCATCGAGCGATGTATTGTTGCCTACTTGCAAATGCACGCCTTCGCCCGCAAGGGCATCTACCGTACCGGTAATATTGCCGTCCATTTTTAAATTTCGGTTCCAGTCTTTTATGCTTGGAGCAAAGTAGGCAATATCATCTGAGGAAAGAGTACTGTTGGTGAAGTTTGCCTCCATCGTTACCGCATGTATAAAATTGCTCATGCTGGCAAGCGACGGATATTTCATTGCAAAATAATCCTTCAATTCACTACGGTCTGTTTTTAAATATAGTTTGCTAAACTCCATCAACTGAGGATGGATGCGCAACTCTGCTCTTAATTTTTGAGCGTTTAATCCGCTACGTTCGCGGGTGGCTAAATCAATTGAAGCCTGAAGCGTATCATTGATAAGATGAAGGTTGTTAATAGACCCATTTATATTACTGAACGCAATATGCTGGCCATCAAAATAAGAAGTAGCGGGAATTAAGGTACCCTGGTCATTTTTAAAAACCCCATCCGTTATTTTTATTTTATTAAATAAAATAGTCCAATGCCCGGGGTTCCATCCAGTACTGCTGTCCTTGTTTGTGGCAGGCACATTTACCATTTCGGTCAATGGTTTCAGACCGGTATAATCATATAATTGAAAGAACGGTTTTACGAGGTCCAGGTTTTTTATGTCAATGTTTTTTCCTGAAAAGCTCATGTTGTTTGCATCCAAATTCAGGGATTCCACTTTGGCATAAAGGTCACTGCCAAGCCAGGCATCTTTTTGTACAAAGGCTACATTTTCCAGCAATACTTTTTTTAAATTGAATTCAATGCCGGCCGATTTTTTAGCAGAATTAGTTGGTGGCGCAAAATAATTCACGAGGTATTGATAGTTCCAAATGGAATCCCTCCGGTTTACATTAATTACCGCATTCTTGATACCGATGTAATTGAGGTCTGCTTTTTCTTTAAAAAAAAACCAATCGGTAATGCGCACCTGTACTACTTCGGCAGACAGGAGCGTATCCTTTCTCTGATCTTCCAGCAACACTCCTTCCAGATTCATTTTATTGAAAAAACCAAAATTGACGTGCTGTATCGATATGCGGCTTTTAAGATTGTTGGATAGCTTCTCAGTTACTTTATGCGCCAGCCAGTTTTGACCACCATCTGTTTGCACCCACGCAAGGGTAAGGCAAATGAGGATCAAAAATGATACAAGTATAATAGCTACTATTTTGGCAAATTTCCTCAGGCGATAATTGTTTAATTGTAAAAATAGCTATTAGCAAACGTTGCACAAATTCATTGTAAGCCTGTAAAACCAAAGAAATGTGAAATTAACTTACCTATAGATAGTCAACCTTTGTGAGTGGGAGTAAAGCAACCTTATTGCCATACAAGGGAGATCACTTTTTTACCAGACTTAGCCCTTATGTTTTCTGAAATATTTTCCAATAGAAACTCCAAAGGTGCGGTGGCGAATGTTGGGGCCATTGTCGGCATTACTGATGTTGGAAAGGCCGTGCTCATAATGCCCAAAAAGAAACAAGCCGTCTTTAAATTCATACCCAAGGTGAAGAACACCGGATGCGGTAACAAAACCGTATTCTGTAAAACTAAATTGCATTTTTTGATCTACAGATTGCCCGTTATTTAAATCAAATTTTTCTCGGCCGGCAATAGCAAACTCAAGTGCAGGGCCTATTTGAAGGAATAGGTGCGAAATACTTTTTCCTAAATCAAAATTAAGCAGAAGCGCTGCGTCCACTGTATGGATACGGGTATCATTGTTTTTTGCAAATTCACTTGGCAGCACAGAAGGCTCTGTGAAGGTTACCTTATACCCCTTAGTGCTATAATATAATGCAGGGGTAAAATAAATAATACCTTCTAATGGCACCTTCATAGTAAGGCCGGCTTGTAGTCCATATTTTTTCTCCACCGCCTGATCGTGGTGGCGAATGCTGTACATGGCGCTAGAGGCTTGCGGTCCGGCAAAAATGCCAACAGCATTTTGAGCCCTAAGCGGAAGAACAAAAACAATAGAAACAAAAATTAATAGAAAACAACGCTGCATAAAAAAAAGATAATGGGTAAAAATAAGTAACCATCAGCTATTAGCGTTTCTGATTTTTAATTTTTAAAAATTATAGACACCAGTTTTTAATTGCAAATAGATCTCGAAATTTTTTTAGCTGTCATTTAATTCCTGCAATTCCTATTGTTTTTTCTAGCCGTTCATTTAAATGCGAGTCATCAGTTACGGTAAAGGTGCGTATCCTTCTGCTCCATCTTCCCCACGGCCATCTGCTACAGCTTCAAATTTTCTGTTGGGTAATACCTTTATTACTTCTGTACGTCCAATGCTTCCTCTTTCTACAATTTTATAACCCATTTTAATTAAGGCAGCCCGCACATCCTGAGGAAAACCTTTTTCTACACTTAATTCATCGGGCAGCCATTGATGGTGAAATTTTGGCTTGTTCACGGCATCGGTTGTGCTTAAGTTGAAATCAATGATATCCACTATCGTTTGAAAAACAGAAGTAGGTATTGTAGTGCCACCGGGGGTTCCTACCACTAAAAAAGGTTTTCCATTTTGCAACACTACCGTTGGTGTCATAGAGCTAAGCATTCTTTTGCCTGGAGCAATAGCATTTGCTTCGCCACCAACTGCACCATACAAATTGGGTACTCCTGGCTTAGCACTGAAATCATCCATCTCATCATTTAAAAAAAAGCCGGCGCCACCTACTACCGTTTTGCTGCCGAATACATTATTTAAAGTAGTTGTCACAGACACTGCATTGCCTTCATTATCTATTACACTCAGATGTGTAGTTTGCTCGCTTTCTTTCATTGGAATTTTTCCCGGTAGAATGGTGGCACTGTTGCCCGCTTTGGTTGCGTCATAATCTTTCATTCTGTTTTTTAAGTAAGCCTCACTGGTCAACATTTGCGTGGGCACTTTTACAAAATCTGCATCGCCCATATACTCGGCGCGGTCAGCAAAAGCACGCCGTTCCACCTCCGTCATTAGTTGCACCGCCTGGGTAGATAAAAAGCCAAAGGATGGAAGTGGCTTGTCTTCAATCATTTTAAACATTTGATGCAGCAACGTACCTCCACTACTAGGCATGGGCATACCTACTATAGTAAATCCTTTGTATTCAAATGATTCAGGAGTTCTCCATTTTGCTTTATAATTTTTTAAATCTTCCTCTGTGAGAATGCCATTGCCGCGTTTCATTTCTTCAATAATTAACCGCGCTGTTTCCCCTTCATAAAAACCCTTTTCTCCTCCGTCTCTTATTCTTTTCAACGTATTGGCAAGGTCCGGTTGTTTAAAAATGTCTCCTGCCTTCCATCCGGTTTTATTTATAAATGCAGAAGTGCGGGTATTATTTTTTTCTAAATCTTTTTGAATACTGTTTAATCCGGCGGCCTCGCGAGCTGTCAACGCAAATCCTTTTTCTGCAAGGTCGATGGAGGGTTGAATAAGTTTTTTAAAGGAAAGCTTAGCGTACTGCATGCTTTCAAACAAACCTGCTATGGTACCCGGTACGCCGGTAGATAAATGTCCGTCAATGCTTTTACCTGCCACCACGTTGCCTGCTGCATCCAGATACAGATCCCTGTGGGCTTTTGCCGGAGCTGTTTCTCTATAATCAAGCGCAACTGACTTGCCATTAGAAAGATGAGCTACCATAAAACCACCGCCGCCAATATTGCCGGCACCCGGATAAACCACTGCCAGGGCCAACTGCGTAGCAATAGCTGCATCCACCGCATTGCCTCCTTCTTTCATTATTTGCACACCTACTTTGCTGGCTAAGGGATGGGCAGATACAACTGCTCCTTTGCTTGCAGTCACTTCTTTATGCGTGGTGTATTGGTAAGGATTAAAAGAAAGTGATCCCCACTTTTTTGCCGGAGCACAAGAATAAAAAAGGGGCAGTAATAAAAGGAAGTAATAGGAGTGGCGCATACAAAAAAATTAAAGCGTTAAGGTACAAATACCGTTTTATCTAAACCAAATTAGAAAGGAGGAAGGGACTTTTATTTTGCCAGCTGATTTTTAAATTTCACCACAAACAATGCTTCTATTTTTATAAATATTAATTATAAACCGCCGTCGATTATTAATATTTTTTATTCCTTTTTCTTGGGTAAATTGCTACAAGGTTCTGCTTATTATTTTTACAACAAAACACAACTGTATATGAATATCTATTCTTTCTCTTATTTAAAATCCGTCCTTGGTTTTTTCTTCCTTTTTATAGCCATGACGGTAGCAGCTCAAACAGGTACTGTCCGGGGCAAAATAAAAGGACCTGATGGCAATGGATTAGGAGGAGCGTCCATCATGGTGCAGGGAGGCAACAAAGGAACCACCGCGGCCGGTGATGGTAGTTATTCCCTTTCATTAAGTGCGGGCAATCATGTGATCGTTGCTACTTATGTAGGCTTTAGCACCGAACGTCAAAGCATTACCGTGAGCGCCGGGCAAACGGTGAACCTTGATTTTAATTTAATACAAGGAGGCCTTGGGGAGGAAGTGATCGTAACCGGATCAAGAGCTCAATCAAGAACCCGCACAGAAACGCCTGTGCCGGTAGATGTCATTCCGGTAGCGCAGGTAATTAATGAATTAGGACAGGTAGATTTAAATCAAATTTTAAATTTTATTGCTCCTTCTTTTCAATCATCAAGGCAAACAGTAGCTGACGGCACGGACCATCTGGACCCGGCTCAATTAAGAGGCCTTGGTACTGATCAGGTATTGGTATTGATCAATGGAAAGCGGCGCCACCAATCGGCCCTTGTGAATGTAAATGGTACGGTAAACCGCGGTCAAACAAGCACCGACCTAAGTGCCATACCTGCTTCCGCCATTGAGCGTATTGAAATATTGAGAGATGGAGCTTCAGCACAATATGGATCTGATGCCATTGCTGGCGTTATTAATATAATCCTAAAAAGAAAGACAGGTATTTTAGAAGCAGGTGCCAGCTATGGTACCTACAATACAAAGTATCCAAAGAATTATGCCTTGTATAAATTAGCCAATAAAAACGATGATCCTAATGTAAGAATCACTGATGGTGGTACTTTTCAGGCATCGCTTGGTTATGGTTTTAGTTTAGGCAAAGGCTTCCTTACCGTAAATGGAGAATACATTAACCGGGAAGGTACCAACCGCACCGGTACTTACACAGGAGCCGTATTTGCCAATGTAAATGGTGTGAACCGGGACGATTCTATAATGGGTGCACGGGGTATTAACCGCAATACGTTTGATATGCGGGTTGGAAATTCAGCCATGAAAGGAGGTGCTTTATTTTACAATTTTGGTTACCCGATGGGCAAGGAAGGTGAGTTCTATGTATTTGGTGGCTACAGCAAAAAAGAAGGTAATGCAACCGGGGTTTATCGCTATCCAAGTTCCATTGTATTGGGTTCTAATGGCGGGAAATACGCTAGCAATGTATTCAACATTTACCCTAATGGATTTTTGCCTCAGATTACTTCTGATATTCAGGACTTTTCTACCGCCGTTGGGTTTCGTACCAAACTATCCGAATGGAACTTTGATATCAGCAATACCTACGGTAGAAACACCTTTCTTTTTGGTGTGCAAAATTCAATCAACTATTCTCAGTTTGCTGTTGCCGGAAACAATCAAACTTCCTTTGATGCCGGTGGTTTAAAGTTTTGGCAAAATACTGTCAACGCAGATATCTCCCGTAAGTATGGGGTATTGGAAGGGTTGAACGTTGCTGCAGGATTGGAATACCGCGTTGATGCATTCGGAATAAAAAGCGGTGAAGAAGCATCTTACAAAAACTATGATGTACCGGCAGGAGTTGGTCCATCGGCGCAGGTGTTTCCGGGCTTTGTTAATACCATTGGTAATGATAAAACAAGAAATGCCAAAGCAATATATGTAGACCTGGAGCAGGATTTTACTAAAAAATTATTGCTTACCGGTGCTTTACGTTTTGAAAATTACAGCGACTTCGGTTCTACATTTAATTACAAATTCAGTGGTCGGTATAAACTTGCAGATTGGTTGAATTTCAGGGCTTCAGTTAGTTCTGGTTTTAGAGCGCCATCTATGCAGCAGCGTTTTTATGCCAAAACAAATACGCTCTTTATTTCACAAGGCGGTACCCTTACCCCTGTGCAGGCCGGTACGTTTACCAATGAAAGTGAGCTGGCGCAGCTGTTAGGTATTCCTAAATTAAAAGAAGAAACAAGCCAGAACTATTCTGTTGGTTTTACAGCCAAACCATTCGGTGGTTTGGAATTTACGGTAGATGCCTATCAGGTGGATATTAAAAACCGGATCATTTATACTAATAATTTTACCGGAGCCACCAATGCCCAAATCAAATCAATATTAGATGCGCAGGGTGCTCAAACAGCAGCCTTCTTTACCAATGCCATTGATACCCGTGCCCGCGGTTTGGAAGCAGTTCTTTCTTATTCTAAAAAGTTTGCCAAAAAGCAATCCTTCCGCACTTCACTAGCTATGACCTTTATTGATAATGAAGTGAGAAAAGGATCAAATGGCAGACCCATTATTCATGCTTCTCCCTTACTTGAAAATGGCGGGCAGTTAAAGAATTATTTTAACCGGGAAGATGAAAGCCGCATGGAAGTGGCCAATCCGAAAAACAAAATAAGCCTTTCGTTTAATTACAAGATCAGCAAGTTTGGAGTGATGTTGCGTTTTGTACGTTTTGGCCAGGTTACCTACCTCGATGGCGGAAACAGTGCAGATCCATTTTTACCTGTCACGGCATTAAATGCCTTCACAGGACAAAATGCAGTCACCGATCAAACCTTTGATGCTAAAGTAATAACTGATCTTTCGCTTACTTACGATATATCTTCTTTTTTATCGGCTACTATTGGTGCTAATAACCTCTTTGATGTATACCAGGATCTGCAAACACATAGTTCTAACATGAGCAATGGTAGGTTTGTGTACAGCCGCCGCGTAGAACAAATGGGTTACAATGGCGCTTATTATTTTGCAAGATTAAAATTGAATTTGCCCACACATTGATCCTTGTGTAGATAGATAGAATAACGTAAATCTTTATAAAATAAAAAGCCTCTGAAAAGGGGCTTTTTTTAATTGAAGTATTAGTAAATATATTCGTGTGACAGATCCTATTAAATTATGATTATGAAGAAAAAGTTTGGTTTCTTTTTATTGGTGTTACAATTGGTAACAGTTACTCTTTTTGCACAATTGCAATCGCCGGAGCAGTTTTTAGGCTATAAAGTAGGAACTCGTTTTACCCCACATTGGCGCATTGTGGACTACTTTAAACACGTAGCAGCAAATGCGGGAACCATGGTAAAACTGCAGCCCTATGGCCAAACAAATGAAGGCCGTCCCTTGATGGTAGCTTTCATTTCTTCAGCAGCTAACTTATCTAACCTCGAACAAATACGAACCAACAATTTGGCGCTGGCGCAAATGCAACGCAACAATCAATCAGCCAGCACTACCGGCCCGGTGGTAGTATGGCTAAGCTATAATGTACATGGGAATGAAACTTCTTCTTCCGAAGCATCCATGCTTACACTTTATTCATTAGTAGATCCTGCTAATGCCCGTACCAAACCTTGGTTACAAAATACAGTTGTAATCATTGATCCATGCCTGAACCCTGATGGAAGAGACCGCTATGTTTCCTGGTTTAATTCTGTGGCAGGAAAGTATATGAACCCTCAGCCGGATGCACGGGAACACCGCGAGCCATGGCCGGGCGGACGTCCCAATCATTACTATTTTGACCTCAATCGCGATTGGGCCTGGCAGACACAAAAGGAATCTGTAGAGCGATTGAAATTATACAACGAATGGCTGCCGCAGGTGCACGTTGATTTTCATGAGCAAGGCATCAACAACCCTTATTATTTTGCACCGGCAGCAGAGCCTTTTCACGAATTGATCACCCCTTTTCAACGCAGTTTTCAAAATACAATTGGCCGCAACCATGCCCGCTATTTTGACGAAAAAGGCTGGCTTTATTTTACCAAAGAACGATTTGATCTTTTGTATCCTGCATATGGTGATACCTATCCTATCTATAATGGTTCTATTGGAATGACCTACGAGCAAGGCGGCGGACCAGCCGGTGGGTTATCTATACTTACGGCCAATGGAGATACGCTTACTTTAGTTGACCGCGTTTTGCATCATTACACCACAGGCTTAAGTACCGTAGAAGTGGCTTCACAAAATGCCTCCAAACTTTTAACGGAGTACCAAACTTTTTTCCGCAATGCAAATACAACAGGTGTAGGTCCATACAAAGCTTATGTAATAAAATATGTTCCTCAGGATAAAGAGCGCATTGATGCCTTATTGAATTTATTGGATAAAAATAAAATAGAATATGGAGTAGCCAAAGGCGGATCGCTTCGGGGATATAGCTATGACAGCGGTAAAGAGGAAGGATTTAATGCTACGGAAAAAGACATTGTAATTCCCGGTGTGCAACCTAAAGCAACGCTTTTGTCCGTGTTGTTTGAAGCCAATACAAAACTGGTTGACTCAGCTACTTATGATATCACTGCCTGGTCGCTTCCCTACGTATACGGATTAAAAACCTTTGCATCGAAAACCGCTGTTCCGTATAATGAGAAACCCAACCCAACGGGCTCTGTGGGCATGAATACAACTGCAGATGCGTATGGATATGTAATGCGTTGGAGCGGAGTGCAAA
>JBDSBL010000070.1:0-4510 GCA_039921625.1 Chitinophagaceae bacterium | reverse complement strand
ACGGTATAAGTAGTAGTCACAATTGGACATACATTTATTGTTTGTGCCGTGCTACCAGTGCTCCAGGTAATAACATATGGCGGTACTCCACCTCCCTGTCCTGAGTAGGTAAGATTGGTGCAGGATGAATCGGGATAACCCACGTACACTATTTTATTAGGTCCAGCATTGATAGTTAATTGCGGTGGTTCGGTTAAAGTGATACTTGGTGGTGTAAAGGTGCAGCCATTAGCATCTGTGATCGTAACCGAGTACGTAGTAGCAGAAAGCCCTGTAGCAACTTTGCCTGTTTGGCCATTGCTCCATAAATAGGTATAAGGTGAAACCCCTCCTGTAGGATAAGCTTCTGCGGTACCATTGCTACCACCATGGCATTGTACATTGTATCCATTATAATCTGATGTTGGTGCGGCAGTACCTTTCAAAACAGGAGGCTGCGTTAAGCTTACATTGGAGGTAGCTTTGCAATTGTTTGCATCGGTTACAGTTACAGAATAAGTAGTGGCAGAAAGCCCTGTTGCATTTGCAGAGGTTTGTCCATTACTCCAGCTGTAGGTATAAGGTGGTGTTCCTCCTCCCGCATTAGCGGTTGCTGTGCCGTTGGTTCCTCCATTACATGATATATTATACCCATTAAAATTGGATGTAGCAGTTGGAGCTACAGTAAGTAGTGGTGCATTATGAATAGTGACTGTTTTTGTTACCGAGCAACCACCGGCTCCATTGGTCACCGTGACGGAGTATGTTCCAGGACAAAGACCACTAACAGATTGTGCAGTTGATATAATGGTAGCAGGTGCAGCAATATTTGTCCAGCTGTATGTAGGCGACACTGCACCTATAACGCTAACGGTGGCTGCGCCATTACAGGCATTAAAACAGGATACATCCCTTCCATTATAATTGGATGTGACGGATGTGTTTGCATCAATATTAGGGGTGCAGAATGTAATTGGGTCCGATTGTATTCCATTAGCAATTACCACCATTTGATAGGTAGCATTCGGCAAACCTGCCGGTAAGGTAAAGTCAGTCGTTACCGGTGTTGCACCTGTTCTTACTCCAGTGCTGCTCCAATTATAAGTTCGGGCATAATAAGCATTGGCTCCATTAGTAAGTTTTACAATTGGATAGTTGGTATTCATTTGCCAGTCATCTCCATATCCTGCCCCTTCACTCCAGCCATTTATCTGCGTACCGGTAAGAGTGAATGATCCATCTCCATTTTGTGCTACACTGCTTATCACCGGCCTGTTTGCTGCTAATTGGGCACCGGGAGTGTACACATAATATTGTGATGATCCTTGTTGGGAGTAAAGGATTTGCCCATTGGGGAGATCAAGCATATTGGTATTATAAGAAGCCATATTAATGCTTGCCGTGCCATCTGGGGCTGTTATACTGGTAAAACTATTTGTAGTATAATCAAATGTATAAAAGGAGGTAGGAGTATTAAAGATGTTTTTATTATTGACGGCATCATAAGTAAGTGTAGGACTCACTGCACACAGAATTCTTCCATCTCTCATCATGGCAGCGGCGGCATCTGGGGCGGAAAGAGAGTTTGGTATTACCGGTCCGGCTGCCCAGGTTCCATTTGCCGTAGTTCCTGATGGTGTATAATAAGCGGTGTTGGAATTACCTCCAAGAAAAAAAGCCCGACCATCCGGTAGCATAAATGCGGCTCCTGTTTCTGCGCCGTATGTAGAGTATAATGAAACCGGTACTGTGGCATCAGCTTGCCAGGTGTTGGTGGCAGGTATATAACGTTCAGATACACTACTGTTGGTTCGCACAAATAAAATGCTGCCATCAGGCAATTTTACCCAGGCAGATTCATTGGTGCCACCTAAATTTGAAGGGCCGGCTGTAAATGTATTATCAGCAGGGTTCCATATATAAGTTGTAGGTGCATTATTAACCGGCGCCACCAGTACTCTGCCGTTAGGGAGTATTTCGGAATTAGCGTCGCTGATGAAATTTCCATAGTTTAATTCACCACCCCAGGCATTAGTTAATGGATTATATATTTCCATAAAATTACCACCGGTTCCATACTCTCCTCCGGCTACATATACCCGACCATCCTGCAATACTTGTGATACAAAATAGAGTCGTGTTTTAGCCATTCTCGCCAGGGTAGACCACGTGCCACTTGCATAATTACCGGCTGCATCGGGAGATAATAAATTCCAGGTATCTCCATACCCATCACTGGTTCCGGCATTACTTTTACACATCACGGTACCATTGGATAAAAGAAGCATTACTCCTTTATTATTGTTTGGAGCTGCCGTTGATACCGCTGCCCATTGGCCATAAGTGGCGGTGGTTAATAATAATAAGGCGAGGCCTAAAAAAGCGATTTTAAAAATCCCTGTTTTTTTTTGGAAGAAATAGATACTGTACTTGATGATGCGGCTGGCAAGCAGGTTGGGTTGACGCAGTTTTGGTTGCATGAGGCTAGTTTTATAATGAAAAATAATTTCCTAATTAATCACCATCTTTTCCAGCTAATTTGATCCTTTCCCATTTTTTCGAAAAGGGGTATCCTCTACTATGAGCTCTTTAATAAACTTTCCTTTTTTATCAATAAAAAAAGATTTATTGTTCTTGCTCACAATGGCTTGTCCTTTATTAAATTCCTGAGCAATTGTAAATAGAAATGGAATCTGCAATTTATTAGTCATATCAATATATCCCCAGCTTGAATCCTTTTTTACAGCCGCAAGTCCATCTGAAAAGTTATTTGAATTTGCGTATTGAAGGGGAATTACCACCTTATTTTTCTCATTGATAAATCCCCATTTTCCTTCTTTACTTACCCGGGCAATACCGTTTATAAAATCATCAGCGAAACTGTATTCAAATGGAATAATGGTTTTATTTTGTTTATCTATATATCCATTTTTATTTCCCTTTTTTACCCTGGCTAAGCCATATTTAAAAGGAGCGGCATCAGTATATATTATAGGAATTATTACTTCTCCTTTTCCATCTATAAAACCGCGCAATTGATTTTTTATAATTAACGCCAACCCATCAGAAAATTCAGTGCCTCCCTGGTAAATGGCCGGAACTATTATTTTTCCCTTGCAATCTTTATATCCAACTTTTGCGTTTTCATAAAACAATACCGGATCTTGAATACAACCAGAGGTATCCTTCTCATTTCCTTTTGGAAGCAGTTGCATTTTTTGGCTTATTCCATAAAATTGAATGAGTAATACAATCGATAATAGAAAAAATTTAATTGGAGATACCAATAATTCTTTGATGCATTTGGATTTCATAATAGACTTTTAAAGATTGCTTGTGAGTGGATTAAACGGGTGTAATTAAGAGGGAGGATTCTTAAAAAATTTCAACGGGTAATAAACTTAAGAAAGGAGTTTTAGTAGAGTAGATTGAGTAACTAGTACCAGAAATTTGAAAAACTAAAAAGTAAGTACGAAGATGATATTGCCTTAAATAAAAATATTAAGTACTATGAAATAAAGGTATACTAAAATAGTTTTTAGATAGAATATTTTTTTTTAATAAGCACAACCGCATCTCTAATTGCTACTTGCAAATAGAACCATTTCCGGTACTAAATTGGACCTGGTAAAATTCAATTTCATTTTTGTGTAGAACATATCGCTAGCTATTTATTCATCCATTACTATTACCAAAGGATATATTTTAAGAAAAGGTATTTATAATTAGTGGGGGAGAAGAAGGGCTACCCAATTGAAAAATATATTATTCTTTTCAGGATAATAAAGTAACCGATCCTATAATAGTCGAATTAAACTGTAATAAATTATAAAGTAGAAAGAAAAAAAACTTAGAAATAAATTAAAGTTTGAAAGTAGATTTTACAAAAGGTTTTAAATCACAATTAATGTCCTGCGTAATAATCATAGCCTCTTTCTGCCCAATAATCGGGTGGCCTTTCGTCGCTAAAAAATAGCACACCAATTCTTTTTAAATGCTTAATACCATACTTCACGGGTATGATCAATCGCAATGGGTATCCCTGGTTCATTGGAAGCGGACTACCATTCATTTCATAGCATAAGAGCGTTTGCTCTTGCAAAGCACTTGGCATATCAATACCTACATAGTATTCTTTGTCCGGAGTTATTAAACCCACAAAATTAAGTTTGCTTTCTTCCGTCAGGTGGTAAGCTTCCATAAATGTGTGGAAAGGCACCCCCGCCCAATGCGTCACCTGGCTCCATCCTTCAATACATTTAAAATTAAAAACGATATCTTTTTTAGGAAGCTTTTTAATATCATTCAAGGAAACATAAAGGGTATCCCTATTGTTTCTAACTATTTTCAAACGCCAGGTGGCCGTGTCTATTTCACCATCCATTCCGGCATCTCCATTTACTCTTACATTTTTTACCGCAGCACTTAGAGGATATTCTTTCACCCGTTTGGTACTATCAAAAAGGGAAGAAAATATTTTTTCGTTTGTATTCAGCAAAGCCCGCAGTGGCTTGGGTGTACCGCCATCGGG
>JBDSBL010000069.1:0-15891 GCA_039921625.1 Chitinophagaceae bacterium | reverse complement strand
TTCTAATGCACCCTGATATAGTTCCTCTTTATTTGGCAACACACTGTTATTCTTTACATATTCTAACCGCTCTATATCTACGTCCAGCAAGGCATTCGGCTTTTCATCCTTTAAATGAAAGCGGATCAATTGCTGGTAAAGCAAGAGTGCTTTATGTTTTAAGGAAAGCGAATCCTTTGTACTAAATTTTGCGGCAACAAAGGCCTCTGCAGGTGCAAAAGCAGCCGGATCTTTTATTTCAAAAGCATACGCCGGCCGCGCAATATCCCTTTCATCATTTTTAAAATAATCCAGGGCTTTATGCGCCAGCAGATCATAAAGCGTAGGCCGCAACGGCCTTGTGTTTCCTTTTATGATCAACGCTTCATACGGAGCCAAACCTATTTTTTTTAGTAGCGTTTCATTAGAGATGGATTGTACGTAAAGCGCACTTATTTTTTGATGAAAATCTTCAATGGTCCAGGTGGCAGGATCACTCTTTATAAAGTTTTTAGTTTGCGTACGTCCGTAGAAAAGCCAACGGTGGTTTTGCAGGTATTGCCAATAAAGACCTGCCAACAAACTTTGTAAAATTGAAGTAGCTGGTTCATTATGTATTGTGATTTCTTTTTCTACTTGCTTTATGCCCAGTACAGCCCCATCTTCTTCTGTTTCCTGCTGCAGGTTGATGAGGTACACCAAGGCTTTTATCACCTGCGCTTCCTGACCTTCTTTTTTTGCAGTAGCATATATCTTTTTTACTTCTTCAAGTGCAGATCTTGGCAGGCCTTTTTTTTGCAACAGGTCATCTACCTTCTTCCAATCCTTTTCATAATTCTTAATGGTTTGAGCTTTTACATTTTGGATTGTAAGGGAGTAGAAAAAGAACGTAGCCAGAAAGAAAAGTAGTGTCTTCATCATGCGCTGATAGCTGCTTTATTTTTTTATAGATGCACGAACTTAAATAAATACACAACAACACCGGAAAGAAGGTTTTTTAAAGCACTTAGTGTTTAACAATAGTTTAGTCAGTCAAGGATAAACGAAAAGGCCCAATTCGTTTCTTATACACAGGAGAAAATAATAAAGATGAAGAAAATAATTAGTTTTTTACTAAGTAGCCTTATCACCCTTTCCTTATTTGCTGGACCCTATTCCAGTCGTATTTCCGTATCCTTTTATACCAATAAAAACTATACGGTAGTAATAGATGGAAGATCGGTAGGTGCAAACAGCAATAGTTTATTGATTAATAATATTCGCCCCGGACAACACACCTTTGACTTATACCTTGTTTCCAGAGATTACCGAAACAGTGCCCGCTCTGTTTATTCCTCTTCATTTGTTACGCGGCCTCAATATGATTTAGATATCATCATCGATCATTCCGGAAGTATCCGTTTTTATGAAAAAAGGGCAGAAATACGGCGGGACGGAAACGATCGTGATTGGAACGATAACGATAGAAGCTGGAACGAGGATGGAAATTATGACAACCGCTATGGAACCAAGGCATATGATGATCGTGGTGGTTGGAATAGTGACAATGGGTATGGAACTAATAATTATAACAGGCCCATCGGTAATTACGATTTTATGGGCTTGATACAAAATATTCGCAGCCAGTGGTTTGGAGATGCTAAATACAATGTAGCCAAGGAGGCAGTAAGTGCTAACTTTTTCACCACATCACAATTGCGCCAGTTATTACAACTTTTTCCTTATGAAAATGACAGATTCGACTTAGCTAAAGCAGCGTACCGCAACACGGTTGACCCCAGTGCTTTTAGCACCTTGTATGACTTGTTTTCTTACAAGGCACAATTGCAATTGCACCGCTACGTTAGAGATTACAAGTAACTACCCTTTTTTAAAAATCCAGTACTTATTGAACACGAAGAAGCCCTTACCACGGTAAGGGCTTCACCTTTTATTACATGTTTTTATTTGCCAATTACCTGCGCCATCATCTTTCCAATATCGGCAGGACTTTGCACCACATGGATGCCACATTCTTCCATTATTTTCATTTTTGCAGCAGCGGTATCTTCTTCACCACCCACAATGGCTCCGGCATGTCCCATACGGCGGCCTGGAGGCGCAGTTTGGCCGGCTATAAATCCAACTACAGGCTTTTTATTGTTCATTGATTTTATATAATGTGCTGCTTCTGCTTCCATACCACCACCAATTTCACCAATCATTACTATAGCATCTGTACCCTCATCATTCATAAATAATTCTACTGCTTCTTTAGTTGTAGTGCCAATAATAGGATCACCACCAATACCTACCGCCGTAGAAATTCCCAAGCCTGCTTTAGCCACCTGGTCAGCCGCTTCATAGGTTAAGGTGCCCGATTTGGAAACAATGCCAATGCGGCCCTGCTTGAAAACAAAGCCCGGCATAATGCCTACTTTACATTCACCAGCGGTAATAACCCCCGGGCAGTTTGGCCCAATCAACCTTGTGCCTTTTCCTAATAAAAAGTTTTTAACCCGCACCATGTCCTGCACCGGTATGCCTTCTGTAATGCACACAACCAATGCAACGCCAGCGTCTGCCGCCTCCATTATAGCATCTGCCGCAAAGGCCGGTGGTACAAAAATGATGGAAACATTTGCTCCGGTTTCCTGCACACAATGCGCTACGGTATTGAACACGCGGCGGTCAAGGTGGTTGCTGCCTCCTTTATTCGGGGTCACGCCGCCTACCACATTGGTTCCGTATTCTATCATCTGCGCTGCATGAAAAGTGCCTTCCGTGCCGGTAAATCCCTGCACCAGGATCTTAGAAGATTTATTTACAAGAATGCTCATAACAATTTTTAAAGTTGGGCAAAAGTAAGGAATATGAATGTAGCTTATAAGCGAAAGCTGGCAAGCTCATAATATTTTGAATTAAGAAATTTGGTGGCCGGCACCAAATCTATATTCTCCTTCAGTGGTGTCACTCACTTGTGCTTTATCTCTCTATTCAGCTTATAGGTATTTGTTGGAACCCTTTAATGCTATAATCGTTAGCATGCTTTCACCAATAATTAAAATAGAATCAAACTTTTGAATACAACAGCTTTCCATTTACTAGTCGGGCAGGGCTTGTATAGGGATGTTCTGTACTTTTTCCAACAGCCATAATGTGATGTACGGTCCAGCCTTTACACTTTAAAAAATCAGAAACAAGCGACCGGTGGCAGCTCCACCACACAGCTTCGCTACACATATAAGCCACCCGGCTTTCCATTCCCAGTTCTTCTAATACAGCTACTGCATTTTTAAAGATATCCGTTTCCATATAATCTGCATAGCCACGAAAAGCCGGTAAGCGCCAGGCATCATTTTTAGAATCTTTTGCCATTTTTCTTCTTCCTCCCAGCTCTTTCAAATGCGTGTATGCAATGCCCTGCTCCGGAAGAGAAATCTGTAAGATGTCTTTATTAAATTGAGGAAATTTTTTGGATCCCGGAAAATTGCGAATATCCACTACCCGCTCTATTTGAAAGGATTGAAGCATGGCTACAAACTCCACTAACGGGTGCGTAGAGTGGCCGATGGTCCAAATATCCTTTCCCTCCATATTGTATGGTTTTACTATTTGCCTTGAGAAAATTACGCTCAATTATTTAGCTGGCAAGCAGCCCCAGCCTGTAGTGGTTGCTTATCTTCTTATCCAATAGTTCAATTAAACCATCCTGATCGTCTGGTGTCACTGCAATTTTTGTGTTATCCTTTTTTGAGAGTAATACCACCTTGTCTCTTCGGGTAGCATAGTACCTTATTTTCCCTAAGTCTGTATGGAAATCTCCAAAATAACCAAAGGCTCCACCTTTTACAGAATTTATTAAAAGATCGTGATGTATTCTGTCTACCCTGGCTATATCCTCTATATTGATTACAACGTTTCCCTTGTAGCGGTGTATAATAAATTGTTGGTCACTTACTTCATATTTAGTAGGCTTGCTTAGGAAAGTAAAAAATAATAAAAATAGAAATATGGCAAACAATATCCAGGGAAAAATCTTACCGTAGGATATAAACATCAATAGTAAAGGTGAAAAAAATAATAGGAATGCACCACCTGTTTTCTTCCTTACAAATTTATCTGTTGACGTACTGAAGATCATATCATTCCTTTATAAAGTGCTCTTTGGTATCACTCTATCTCGAAGCTGGTTTCGGCGTTAGTAAATAAAAAACCTGAATTAAATTACTAAAATTGCCAACCGCCAAACTTTGTTTGATTTAAGAGAAACTTAATTCGCAAATGGTACCAACAATTAGTACACAGGACTTACTAATGTCACCTTATTTATTTCCTTTCTTCCTCAATTGGCGGCACTAAAGTAGGAGCGTCATCATGTGTCAACTCTTCCATGTTCCGTTCGTTCGCAATTTTGCCGGTTTCTTCTAATTGCCGCATATCCTTCGCATCCCGCAAAAATTCAGAGGCAAATATAAATTGGTTGAGCATGTCATTTTTACTGAAAATAATTTCCTTGTTATTGCCTTCCCACTCTTTATTGCCCTGGTACATGTACACAATATGATCACCAATCTCCATCACGCTATTCATATCGTGGGTATTGACTACGGTAGTTATTTGATACTCTACTGTTATTTCCTTTATCAGTTGATCTATAAGGCCGGAGGTTTGCGGGTCGAGGCCCGAATTAGGTTCATCTACAAAAAGGTATTTTGGGTTTAATACAATGGCTCTGGCAATACCTACCCGCTTCATCATACCACCGCTCAATTCGGCCGGAAATTTTTTATTGGCTCCTTTCAAATTCACTCGTTCCAAAACCTCATTGACGCGACTTAACTTTTTCTTGCTGCTAAAGGTGGTAAACATATTGAGTGGAAAAAGTATATTCTGCTCCACCGTTAAGCTATCAAATAAAGCAGAACCCTGAAACAACATTCCTATTTCTTTTCGAACCTCTTTTCGCTGCTCTGTAGACATGGCAGTAAAGTCATCTCCACCATAAAGGATGCTGCCGCTATCGGGTAAAAAAAGGCCTACCATGCATTTCATCAACACCGTTTTACCGCTACCACTGCTTCCAATAATCAGATTGCATTGGCCGGCATTCATCGTCATACTGGCGTCTTGTATGATTGTTTTCCCACTAAACCCTTTTTTTAAATTTTTTACTTCAATCATTTGCGTTACGGTATGAAATTAAAGTTAATGACAAAAGAATAATCCATATAATTATTAAAACATCTTTTAAATAAAATAAAAAATTTCCCTTTCCCTCTTCATCATAAATTTCGTACCATGATACAGGCAAAACATATCTTTTTAATTTCTGTAATCCTTTATATACCGAAGGGGTATTGGTCACATGATAATAGTAATAAGGATATTTTGCTTTGTAATAATAGGCAACATCCGGAAAGCTATTTCTTAAATCCACGAGGACAATAGAATCACGTTTTAAGGTGTTTGTTTCAATCGGCTTATTATCTTCAAGAGCCTTTACAAATGTTTGTACGTTTAAATATTCGCCCTTACTTTTTGGTAAAAAAAATCCATTGGTCAGGTCAATTAAAACCCATTGACCGAGCTCCCGTACGTAGCACTCGTTTACTACATGATGATCGCCCTCACGCATTATTTCTATGTTTCTGCAAATAATTTGCTGCGACCAACAGAAAAAAGAAAACATTTGGGCAAACTGTCCACATTCCAGTTGCCGACTTTTATTAGCCAATAAAAAAGAATAAACTTTTAAGGGTGAAGAAGTTTTTATGGCTTCATCTGGCTTGCCTATTTGTGCATTAAATTTTTGGAATAGTTGCTTACTAATGCTTTCTATTTTAGATAACTCTGAGGAGCCATCTCCAAAGGTTGCTGCCAAGCTGCCGGCTTCTATAAGTTCATTTTGAGGATAAGGAGAAGTAAATAGGCGCCATTTTTCTTCGCAGGCTTTATCACATTTGCTATACAATTTATTATAGGAAGCAAAAGGATGGTATTGAAAGTGATCTCTGTAAAAATAAATGGCACAGTTTACCAAACTTATAATAAGGAATAAAATAAGAACCTTTCCCTTTGGCATGCTACAATAATAAAGCGGAGAGCACATAGTCTGCAAACAAGATAAGGATGCAACTCACTACTACTGATCTGGTGCTGGAGCGGCCAATTTCTAAAGAGCCCCCGGTGACATAATAACCAAAAAATGAAGGTACGCTGGCAATAATAAAAGCAAACGTATAGGCTTTTGCCATGGCAAAAAATACATTATAAGGAACAAACCCTTCCAGCAATCCTTTATCATACGTTTCTACGGAAATGATACCGGAAAGCGTACCAGCTAAACGGCCACCCCAAATACCTAATACCATGGAAATGACTACCAGCATGGGTATCACCACCAACCCGGCAATGATCTTGGGTAATACTAAATAAGCTTTTGTATTTACCCCCATAATTTCCAAAGCATCAATTTGCTCGCTTACTCTCATATTGCCAAGTTCAGAAGCAATCTTAGAGCCGATAACACCAGCTAATACAATGGAGACAAGTGTAGGAGCAAATTCAAGGATCACGGTATCCCGTCCTATTTGTGCAATAGTAGACCTCGGTATTAGTGGACTTACCAATTGGTAAGCCGTTTGAATAGTAGATACTGCACCAATAAAAATAGAGATAACACCAACTATACCCAGGGAACCAATTCCAATTTCAGCACACTGGTGCATGAATTCTTTCCAATACATCCGCCAGTTTTCCGGCTTGGAAAACATGCCGCCGAGCATTAAAAAGTACCTACCTACATCGCTTAATATCTTCATATAATTAGAAAATTAACTGGTGCTTTCTATTCTTTATTTGCTCTTTTTAATCGCTTCCACCACGGCGATCGGTTTACTTCCTCTTCCGTTGCTATTTGTCCTTTTATTTGTGCGTCCACTACTCCTATCATTGCCATGTTTACAATATTACGAACGGAGCTTCCTAACTGCAATATATGAACAGGCTTCTTCAATCCTAATAAAATCGGGCCAATGGCATCTGCGGTTCCTACTTCCTTTAATAAATTATAAGCCACATTACCGGCTGCCAGGTTCGGGAAGATAAGGGTGTTTACTTCCTTATCTACGAGCTCTGAAAAAGGATAGTTTTCCTTCATCAATTCTTTATTAAAGGCAAAGCTAGCCTGCATTTCACCATCTATTACCAAAGAGGGCATTCGTTCTTTCACCAACCTTCGGGCTTCTGCCACCAGCCTTGCCTCCGGCGAGTTGCTGCTGCCAAAGTTGGAATAACTTAACATGGCGATCCGGGGAACAATATTAAAATTGCGCACTTCTTTAGCTACCAGCAAGGTAATTTCTGCCAGCTCCTCAGCGGTTGGGTTAAAATTTACCGTGGTATCGGCCAAAAACAGGGGACCTTTTTTAGTGAGCATCAGGTACATACCGGCAATTTTATTCACGCCTTCTTCCGTACCAATACATTGAATAGCCGGCCGTATGGTATCGGGGTAATTTTTAGAAAGCCCGGAGATCATGGCATCGGCATCTCCCGTTTCTACCATCATGCAACCAAAATAATTCCGGTCTTTCATTATCTTTTTCGATTCGTAATAGTTGAATCCTTTTCGCTGTCGCTTCTTAAAAAACAAATCGCCATACCTGTTTCTTCTGGCCTCCATGGCATCGCTTCGCGGATCATGAATGGGCAATCCTTCCAATTCAATTCCATTGGCCAGCGCAATGGCTTTTATTCTTACTTCGTCACCTAATAAAATAGGGTAGCCAATGCCTTCATCAAAAATAATCTGTGCCGCTTTTAATACTTTAATATTATCAGCTTCCGCAAATACCACTCGCTTTGGTCCGCCGCGTGCCTTGCTGCCTAATATGCGCAGCACTTGATTATCCAAACCTAGCCGGCTGTTTAATTCTTCCACATATACTTCCCAATTTTCAATGTGCTTCTGTGCCACCCCACTTTCCATAGCGGCTTTGGCCACGGCAGGAGCCACCGTGGCTAATAACCTGGGATCTAATGGTTTTGGTATAATGTATTCCGCCCCAAAATTGATGGTCTTTACGTTGTATGCAAGGTTGACAATATCCGGTACCGGCGTTTTGGCCAAGTCTGATAAAGCCTTTACAGCAGCGAGTTTCATGGCTTCATTGATTTGAGTAGCCCGCACATCAAGTGCTCCTCTAAAGATGTATGGAAATCCCAATACATTATTCACCTGGTTAGGATAGTCACTTCGCCCGGTGGCCATGATCACATCTTTGCGTGCTTTGGTAGCTTCGTCCCAACTAATTTCAGAATCAGGATTGGCCATTGCAAAAACAATTGGGTTTTTGGCCATACTTTTTACCATCTCCCCCGTCACCACATTGCCGATACTCAAACCAATAAAAACATCGGCATCTTTCATTGCTTTATCTAAAGTGGTACCCGGTTTTGCGTTGGCAAATTTTCTTTTAAATTCTTCAAGATCGGTACGATCTGCACTCAGTGCTCCTTTAATATCAAATACAGAAAAGTTTTCGGGCTTTGCTCCCAAAGCAACGTACAATTGAATGCATGCCATAGCCGCAGCTCCGGCACCATTGACCACAAAACGTACTTTGTCTATTTTTTTCTTTTGAAGTTGTAAAGCATTTAATAAAGCAGCGGAACTTATGATGGCGGTCCCGTGCTGGTCATCATGCATTACCGGAATGCTTAGTTGCTCCTTCAATGCTTTTTCAATAATAAAACACTCGGGTGCTTTTATATCTTCTAAATTGATTCCACCAAAAGTGGGTTCCAAAGCTTTTACTATCTGAACAAATTTTTCTGGATCTGTTTCCGCCACTTCAATGTCAAATACATCAATGTCTGCAAATATTTTGAACAAAACTCCCTTGCCTTCCATTACCGGCTTACTGGCTTCGGGTCCTATATCTCCCAGCCCTAAAACGGCAGTGCCATTGGATATTACGGCTACCAGGTTTCCTTTTGCAGTGTATTTATATACGTTTTCTTTATTGGCGGCTATCTCTTTGCATGGTTCGGCTACACCGGGTGAGTAGGCAAGAGAAAGATCTCTTTGTGTTTTTGCTTCTTTGGTGGGAATGACTTCTATTTTTCCGGGACGGCCTTTTGAATGATATTCTAATGCTTGTTGTTTACGAAGATCGTTCTGCATACTTCTATATTATTTCTTGAGTGGCGGTCTTTTTATTTTTACAAAAAAACCCTGACATCTCTTGAATAAAGGTTGAAATTCTTAAAGGGTGCAAAATACAAATTTCTTACGGGCACTAAATTTTGTTGTGTGTAGTGAAGAGAGTTGGGAACGTAAATTTCTATTTTAGTCAATGCTTTTTATAATGTAATAAAAACATTAAAAATATATAAAAGCAAAGTTGAATGTTGTTACCTCGCATTTAAGTTGGCATAAAAAAATATACCATTGAATCCATTGGACTTCCACCGTTCATAAAATACTTTTTCGATTCCTAATGCAGAGAATATCTTTGAAAGCAGGCAATTATTTTAAATACCAAAACAAACGGATGCAGCCACTTACTATTGAAACGCAACAACTGAACTATTCATTCAGCAAAGACCAAAAAACCTTGCAGGATGTAAATCTTAAAGTAGAAGAAGGAAGTATTTATGGATTTTTGGGTCCAAACGGAGCGGGCAAAACTACTACGCTGCGGCTACTCTTAGGCTTACTTACAAAGCAGGAAGGCAACATTTTAATTTTCGGAAAAGAGATTGCGCAACACCGCATTCCTATATTGAAAAATGTGGGTTCTCTTATTGAGCAACCTTCCTTGTATGGCCATCTTACGGCAAAAGAAAACCTGGAAGTGTACCGCAAAATATACGGTGCTGGCAAAGACCGCATTCACACGGTATTAAGTTTGGTAGGCCTGGAAAATACAGGAAAGAAAAAAGCAAAACAATTTTCGCTCGGCATGAAGCAACGCCTTTCTATTGCCATTGCATTATTGCATGCACCAAAGCTTTTAATATTAGATGAGCCTACCAATGGCCTTGACCCCAACGGGATAATTGAAACAAGGGAGCTGATTAAAAAATTGAATAAAGAGCATGGAGTTACTATCATTGTTTCCAGTCACATTTTAGCAGAGATAGAACGAATGGCGTCTCATGTAGGCATTATACACAAAGGAAAATTATTGTTTCAGGGAACGCTGCCGGAGTTGCAGCATTTAAAAAATAAGCAAAGCTTTTTGCAGGTAGATACCTCCAACAACGAAGCGGCTTACCAATTATTAGCGCAAAATTTTAAAGCTGAAAAAGCTTCAGGCCATTTAAAATTGCCCGTGAATACAAAGGAAGAAGCAGCTGCTATCAATCGCCTTTTGGTACAAAATGGAATAGATGTGCACTTGCTGCAACCACAACAAAATGACCTGGAACAATTATTCATTGACATTACATCCAACAACTAATGAGCTTTTTAATATCAACACAATCCGAATTATTAAAAACTAAACGCACCGCAGCCTTCTGGCTTAGCCTCATAGGTGCAGCGTTTATTCCGGCTATCTTTTTCCTTGTTTATGTTTTCAATTCAAAAAAGATGATCCTTCAATTTAAAATGATGCCGTGGGAGCAACACTTTGGACAAGGATGGAGTTCGCTAAATTCTTTTTTGCTGCCAATGTACATCATTCTCATCTGCGCCATGATACCGCAGATTGAATACAAGAACAACACCTGGAAACAAGTTTTTTCTTCGCCTCAATCCATAGCCAATATTTACTTTTCAAAGTTTCTGACGGTGCATTTACTTATTCTATTAGCGCTGCTGCTGTTCAATCTTTTTATGTTACTGGCAGCTATCGTTCCCAACTTTTTTTATAAAGGATTTCCCTTTTTACATACTAAAATAGACTGGGCATACTTACTGAGATTGAACCTAAGATCCTACATTTCCTTACTAGGCATTAGCGCCATACAATTTTGGCTCAGCCTGCGTTTTAAAAGTTTTATTGGACCGGTAGGAATAGGTTTGGCCCTATTAATCGGTGCTATTATTGCCACTGGTTTTGGATGGGAACACATATCTAAAATTCCATATGCTCACCCGGTAATGACACTTCGGTCAATGACAATGGAACGTTTTGCAAAACCTGGAGCAACACATCCATTTTTACAAAACCACGAATGGAACTCTATTGGTTACTTTATATTTTTTACTCTTTTGGGCTTTTTAGATCTGCGGTTCAGAAAAGAAAAGGGGTAATAAATTGAGGCTTCGCTAAATGAGTTCTAACTAATAGTTAAGAGGTAAAAACTATAAAAAAAGACCTGTGCTTTTTGCACAAGTCTTTTTTTATTTAAAGTTGCTGATAGCTCCAAACGTGGCCATCATCCCCATACCAATTTCTATGGCGTTTTCATCAATATTAAACGTAGGGGTGTGCACTCCGGAGGTGATTTTAGAAATAGACTGAACGGGTTTTATACGCAACTAAACATTCAGAATTTTATTAAGGACAAATTAGGAATTATAGATCTTGCCCATTACTTTTAGTAAACTCAAAATTGAGTGAAGAAACCAAAACAATTGCTATGCTTAAATTTGTAAAATAAAACCACAACAAACTGCCTGCATTGTTGCTGGCCACCCTGTTACTGGCTCTTACGATTGTAGCCTGCCGAAGAACTTTTGACGCAGATAATGTAAACTCTTTAAATTCGGGATTCAACGCCGCTACTGCTAAAGAATGGTATTATGGAACTTTCAAAAAATCGGCAGAATGGTTAAGCTCACCACTGCATGGCAAAAAATTGCCAGATTGGAAAAATGGGATCTACAAAAAGATTGGTACGATGGAGATAGTAGAGTTCCCTTTAGTAACTGCTAAGAAAACGATAATGATCCCTTCGGGTTCGTCACTTTCTACGGCTGACAAAAAAAGAATTACTGAAGCCTCGCTCATAAAAATTGCTTTTATTCATAAAAACAATAAGGTAGAGGTTCGTGAAACGGATTACATACCTGATCTTTCTTATTTGCAAAAGCATAACTATGATATAAGCAATGCTTCACTTTTAAATATTAATAATGACTTTTCAGGGCAGATAGTGATTAAAGATTGGAAGGGCAGTATTGTATCAATAAGGCTGATGCAAAACGGTAAAATCACTAAAAATGTGAAAATTAAAACAGGCGATAAGAGTACAATAAATAGCATACAATCAAATGCAGCCAAAGTATCGGATTGCGATGAGGATATGTGGGAATGTATGTTTGAACTTTGGTGTGATGTGACTACCTATGGCGATGGCATGCAAGTAATTGACAATTGTGAATGGATTAATACCGGTGTTTGTTGGCCGGCTGAATCTAATTGTCCGCCAGACCCTTGTGATGGATTAAACGATGAGGAATGTGCCTGTTTATTTTATGGTATTTGCGGTGGTGCTGATGATGACCCACCACCACAACAAGATCCCTGTGCAGAGGCGCAACCGGGTGCAGATAAAGCAAAGGCACTTTCACAAAACAGCAACTATACAAGTGGGAAAACGGCTGTTCAAACCGCTGCAAGTAGTGACGGTAATGAACATGCTATTTCATTTGGAAAGGATGCTAACGGGAATATTATAACCTCATCTATAAGTACTGGAAATGACCATACGGGTACAGTTGGAAGTGTAACCAATCAATTCGCCGATTTACATAACCATCAGGGAGTACTTCCTCCTAGCAGTGGAGATTTGTATGGCTTTATTGACCTTGCTTCGGGTAGTAATCTTTATGAGACCAGATATATAGTAACAGCAAATGGTGCGGTATATGCGCTTATTGTTACTGACTTAGAAGCGGCAAAAAAATTTAATACTGACCACCCAAGAGTACCTAGTCCGGGGTATGAACCTGATTTTCCCGATAGTTTAGTAAACGAATTTGATCGAATGAAGGGATGGGGAGGAGCGACCGATGAAATGGCATTGGCTTTTATTTTAGAAAAATACCATGCTGGTGTAGCTTTATTAAAACAAGATAGTAACGGAAACTTTAAAAGATTGAACACAAAGGAAACTAGTGACGCTAACGAGAATAAAACTTATACTGCAACTAATTGCCAATAAATTAAAAATAAAAAACATGAAACAACCATTCATACTTTTTTTTCTTTGCTTATTATTAAGTATAACATCTTGCTATGCGCAGAAAATAGTGCAAAGAACAAGTGATGCCAAAAAGTTAGAAATCCATAAAGAGCAGTTTATAGGCAAACCTTTAAGGGTTCTTTTAGATCAAATATCACCTGAAATAAAGAGTGCACTTGGGGACCCTGAAGCTACAAGTGCTCAAAGGCTTAATCATATAGCCTTTTATTTTGTTGATAAAAAAGAATTTTATAGGCGTGATAAAAAAGGTGAACACCCTATAATAATTAATGTTACCCTCAAAAGACCTAACGGAAAACAATATCCTGCTTTATCTTCTACAGAGACCTGGAATGATGAGAAAACTAAAACATACGGTGATATGATTATTATGAGAATACATGTAAGTGGTAAAAATTAAACGGTAGATAATAAATAGAATTATTATTTATTTTTCTATTAATAAATGAAATTGCTATTTAAAATTTACATCCCTACTTTCTTGCTATTTATCACTTCCTGTTATGTGCAGAAAATGGTACAAAAAGCAAGTGATGCCAAAAAACTTGAAATTAACAAGGGACAATTCATAGGAAAACCCCTTAAAGTACTTTTAGCTCAGATAGGACCCGAAATAAAATTTGTGTATGGAAACCCAGAAAATAATGGAGAATCTATTGCTGGCACAAACATCAAATTCTATTTCAGTAGTAAGGATGAATATTGGAAGAAAACTAAGGGAAAGCAAAAACCTATAGGAATACTTATAACATTTCAATTAGAACCAAATAATACTCATAAAGCAATACCTATTGGGGGAATAAAATGGACAGAAGAACTGGCAAAAGAATATGGAGATATGATTATTTCAAGGATTTATGTTAGTGGAGAAAATTAAATAAATCAACAACTTAGAAATAAGAGGTGCTTATTGTACACTCTATCTGATATAAAGGTTTGTTAGGAAGATTTAGGTTTCTACCATGCGATGAGAGTAAAAGTATCGTTCATCATGTTTCAAAAAAATTTTTTAATTCTAATCCGAGGCTTTATTAATGGCAAATTCCGCAGATGTTCAATCAATTTATTTATGGAAATCAAAGCACGCTTTGCATACTTATAGCTTCGCTGTCTTTATTAGGGGTTACTGCCAAAAAAAGCTCATGGAAAAATTCTAATTTATTTGCAAAAGTTTTTTTGATCTTTATATATACATCCTTTTTTGGTGTTTTATTATTCACCAAAGGACGTGCCGGTTGTTTAGGTTTTATAGCAGGCTTCTTTTATTTTAATTGGCAGACAGGAGCTATTCCTAAACTTTCTAAGAGATATAGCACAGTTTTATTGGTACTTACTTTTTTAATTATTGCAAGTCTTTTTTGGCTAAAAAGGGATTCATCTCTCGGCCGTTTACTCGTTTACAAAGTATCTATAAATATTTTTAAGGACAACTGGCTATGTGGAGCGGGGTTAAGTAATTTTCCGGTTAAATACAATCTGTACCAAGCAAAGTATTTTTCTCAAAATAACATTAATAGCAAAGAAGCGCTTTTGGCGGATAATACCTTTTATGCCTTTAACGATGTATGGCAACTGGTTATTGAAATTGGGATTATACGTTTTCTATTATTATTAATTCTATTATTATTTATTGTAAAAGCCATTAAGCTATGTACTATCAAAGTAAGTAAAACACATTTATTTTACGGAGCTTCGTCTGCCCTTTTATGTGTTGTAGTAGCTTCCTTATTTTCTTATCCTTTTCACATTTTCAGCATAAGATTGCTCTCACTTATTTATTTAACCATTATCCTTTTTTCGTTGAAGGCTCCGAACAATGCCTTTGGTGTGAATAAATGGGCATTGACAATTTTAAGAGCTTTATCGTTAGCAGGTATTTTTTTTCTATTCGTTTACGCAGGTATAAGGCTCTCACTTTTAACAAGAGCAAAAGCAGCATTTAATCTTTCACAGGCCGGGTATAAAACAAAAGCCTTAAGAGTTTATTCTTCCTTAGATAACTGTTTTATGAAAGACGGCGCAATCATGTTTACGTATGCAAAGCAGTTGTACAACATCAACAAACTGCAGCAGGCAAAACAAGTGATAACAAAAGCAAAAAAATATTATACTGATAATGAAGTATATAAATTATCAGCCTCTATTGAATCTGAATTGGGCAATTTAAAGGAAGCAGAAAGAGATTTCAAAACGGCTGTCTATATGGTTCCTAACCGCATGAGAAGCAGGTATGAGTTGTTACAATTTTACCTGGCTAAAAAAGATACATCCAATGCAGTGTTCTGGGCAAAATCAATTTTGGATATGCCGGTAAAAATTCCGTCTGATATTACTTCAAATATCAAATTACAGACAAGAAATATGCTTAAAAATTTGCAATAGCATCAATTTAAAAGTTTGCTGTTGCACCAAACATAGCCATCATCCCCATACCAATTTCTATGGCCTTTTCATCAATATTAAAAGTAGGAGTATGCACTCCGGAGGTGATGCCTTTTTCTTTATTACCCGTACCCAACCGGAAAAAACAACCCGGGACCTGCTGTGCATAAAACCCAAAATCTTCCGCACCCATCCGCATTTCAGTTTCTTCCACTTTATCAGTTCCCATGTAGTTTTCGGCAACCGCTTTTGCATAATCATTCAGGGCTTCGTGGTTATAAACCGTGGGATAACCAACATCAATATGCAGGTCCACTTCTCCACCCAAAGCACTTACTAAACCGTTTGTATGCTTACGGATAAGATCGTGCGCTTTAAATCTCC
>JBDSBL010000068.1:0-12419 GCA_039921625.1 Chitinophagaceae bacterium | reverse complement strand
TGGTGGAGCCAGCGCTTCCCAAGTTTGCGGGTTGAAAATAAAGGTTGGCGCATTGATTACATTAGCGCGACAACGCCGCTTAAGAAACTCATTAAAGATGCAGATATTTTTCCCTTGATAAAACACAGTGATCATTGCCCGGTGTATGCTGATATTGATGTGGAAGGTTTGCTCTCTAAAAAATAAAACCGGTATATAAAATTGTAATGACCATTTATCAAAACACTTTCTAATTTTCATTACCAAACAAATAATCAATCATGGCGCTGATAAAAGCATTTCAAAATGAAGGGCTTGTTATTTATAATGTAACAACAGCTGTAACCTTTGCTATTGCAACTGATTGGGAGCAATGGATGCTTACCGAACATGGTCCTGAAATGGTAGCCACCGGCTGCTTTACTAAATTTCATTTATTAAAATTGCTTCAAATAGAGGAAGTAGAAGGACCCACATATGCGGTGCAATATTATGCTGCTACCATCGCATCTTACAAGCATTATTTGGAAGAATACAAACCAACGTTTCAGCAAATGATTCTTGATCGCTGGGGCGGGGCTTCTATTTCTTTTAGCACGCTCATGGAAATGGTGCGTTAAAAACATTTAATCTAATAGTGGCCGTTGCTCTGAGGTAGTGTGCGAATGAAATGCAGATGCGGCCTACATTTGAGCCCAAACCTTTACCAGCAAAGGGTTTCAATGCTTCATCCCAGTGTATTAGATTTTCAAAAAATGAGGCCGGTAGGCTGAAACCCTTATCCATTATGGATTTTAGAGGGATAAATAAAAAAGATATTAGTGATAATTATTTTGTTAGATGAAAAAACCGTCTAAATTTGTCACACTCAATTAAAAAATTTTACTATGAACAAAGCTGAACTGATTGCACAAATTGCCGATGAGGCAGGTATTACCAAAACACAAGCAAACACTGCCCTGGATGCTTTTGTAGGTGCTGTTACTAAAACATTGAAGAAAGGTGACAAAGTTACTTTAGTAGGTTTCGGAACATTTTCCGTTTCTAAGCGTGCTGCCCGCAATGGTCGTAACCCGCAAACTGGTGAAGTAATCAAAATCAAAGCTCGTAAAGTTGCCCGCTTCAAAGCAGGTAAAGAACTTGCCAGCAAGATGTAAGCTGTTTCACAACTTATTGCAAAGCTCTGCGACAGGCAGGGCTTTTTATTTTATTTTAAGGACATTTGCATAAATAAAAAAAAACAATCATGGGAAGAGGAGATAAAAAAACAAAAAAAGGTAAAATTTTTAAAGGTTCATTTGGTAAGTCAAGACCCGCAAATCCGGTAAAGGCATCTACTGAAAAGCCTAAAGAAGAAAAGAAAAGCTAAGGTTAATTGACGGTTGGCGGCTAACCGCAGAGAGACAAGTGTTGAGATAAACTACAACCGCAAGCATCTCCCAAGCATCCTTAATTTTATAAATAAATTAGGTTATAAAACGGTAACGTGTAACGACCGAACCGAATCTGCTACATTCTGTCAACCATCAATTTCATATTAGATATCTACGGAGCTAATCGCTCAATTTTCCAGGTGGCGTCTTGTTGAAGTGTATATTGAATACGATCGTGAAGGCGACTTGTACGCCCTTGCCAAAATTCTATAACCACCGGATTTACTATGTAGCCACCCCACCAATCCGGTCGTTGTACATTGTTGTTTATACTATTATTTTCTACCTGCTTGTATTGATCATCTAACCATTGCCGGCTTTCTATTACCCTGCTTTGCGGCGATGCTATTGCTCCTATCTGGCTGCCCACTGGCCTTGAATGAAAATAGGCATCGCTATCCTGTTGGGAAATTTTTTTGACCAAACCTACAATACGCACCTGCCGCTCCAATTCTTTCCAAAAGAAAACAATACTTGCTTTTGGATTTTCAGTTAATTGCTGTCCTTTATAACTTTCGTAATTGGTATAAAAAATAAAGCCATCCTTCTGTAGTCCTTTTAGCAGTACTATCCGGGCGGATGGTACGCCGTCGCAGGAGGAAGTGGCAAGGGTCATGGCGTTGGGTTCTATAATCTTACTTTCTATTGCTTGCTGCCACCAATGTTCAAACTGATTAATGGGATCAGGGGCTACTTCTTCCTCCAGCAATACCTGCGCAGAATAATCTAACCGCAGGCTAGCAATATTATTTTCCATTATCAAAAATAAACAAAGGAGGGGGTAAAATGAAGTTTGAAATGCTATTAGAAGCACCCATTCATATCATCTTTTTCTTTGCAGCAAGTTGTCGCGTTCATCTGCCATCATGCTTAGCATACTTTCCAATTCACCTATGCGGCGCAATTCATTTTGAAGCTTTTTATTGGCGTCCGTCACCTGTTGAAATTCTGTATTAATGCTTTCAAGAAATTGTACTTTTTTCATTAACTGTTTGCGTTGCAAATTGGCCTCTTCCAGCTTGTCCTCAGTTTCATTTAACTGCTGGTGCAATTGCCCATTTTCTGCCAACACATCTTGCAATTTTGCCTGCTTCCGCAGGAGGTCTTTCTTCAACTGCAAGCTTGTATCTTTTGCATCTTCCAATTCTAAAGCAAGTGCATTTACTTTACCCGCCTGGGATTCCAGGCTATTTATCTTCTGTTGCAACTGATCATAATCCCGGTAGACATCATCCATGCGGGCGGCAATCTTTTGCGCCGCCGCATATTGTTGTTTTACTTTTTGCACTTCTGCGTTGCGCTCATCCAGCGATTGCTGCAAGGTCTCAATCTCAATTTTTAATGCTGCTATTTTTTCTTTATTGCCATCGGCATAAATGGGCCTTCCTACTGCCGGGTCATAAAATTCTTCTATGGCCCTTCGCAAGTGCGTGCTGCTTTTTGCAGCACCTAATTGCTCTTCTTCATATTGGTATTCTTTGTTGCTATTCTCTAAATGGTAGGAAGATGATTTCTGAAAAAACTTGTAATACGTTTTGGGCAATTTTTTACGGATGCCTTTTTCTGCTGCATCGTTACTAAAATTCCCTGCGTTGGCTAAAATAATGCGCCGCTCTTCCCGCTTCAATAGGCGCTGCAGGTTTCTACGGCTTACCCAAAACAAGTAAAGAGCACCCATAGATATAAGGCACAATACACAAAGAACTATTAATTCTGTAATGGTTAAATGGATTGCCGAAAGTAGCATGCAGTTGTTAGGTAGTGATTTAAACAAACAAGCTACTAAAATTTATGGAAAAGAGATAACGGCTTCGGTCAGTGGCCCAATATTTTTTAAATAGTAACCAGTGTACCCACTTTTTCACCAGTAACCACTCGGCGAAGATTTTCCGGACTGTTCATATCAAAAACAACGATCGGTAATTCATTTTCCATACAGAGAGTAAAAGCCGTCATATCCATTACATTCAGCTTTTGAGAAATACATTCCTGAAAAGTGATCTTGCCGTACTTGGTAGCGGTAGGATCTTTTTCCGGGTCAGCGGTATAGATACCATCTACCCTTGTTCCTTTCATGATCACGTCGGCTTTTATTTCAATGGCTCTTAATGACCCTGCAGTATCTGTAGTGAAATACGGATTGCCGGTACCCGCACCAAATATTACCACACGTCCTTTTTCCAGATGGCGTATGGCCCGCCGGCGGATATACGGTTCTGCAATTTGTTCCATTTTGATGGCACTTTGCAAGCGGGTATACACCCCAATTTTTTCTAATGCTGCCTGTAAGGCCATGCCGTTGATAACAGTGGCCAGCATGCCCATATAATCACCATGGGCCCGCTCAATACCGGTTTCTGCTTCGTTCATTCCGCGGTAAATATTTCCTCCGCCAATTACTATTGCTACCTGCACTCCCAGGTCAATAATGTTTTTTATATCTCTGGCATAATTGCTTAAAACACCAGTATCGAAACCAAAACTTTTATCTCCCATCAAGGCTTCACCGGAAAGTTTTAGTAGAATACGTTTGTACTTAGGTAGCATATTTTCTGTTTATAATTTAAGCGGGTAGGCCAGGCGGTGCGAAGATAAGTGCTGCAAGGGATTTGAAAATTAGGAAATTATAGATTGCAGGAAATCATTTTAATTATCATCATTAGTAATAAGGTGGTAACTAAAATAGATTAGTTATTTTGGCTCAATGCTTTTTGCGCTGATCAAAGTATATGCCCGCTTGGCTATTAAAATTTATTGCAAAAAGGTAATCATCAATAAACCGGACATGCTGGCGTTGCAAGGGCCGCTGCTATTTGCTGCCAATCATCCCAACTCATTTTTAGATGGTATGATACTGACTACATTGTTTCAAGAACCCGTGTATTCCCTGGCCCGCGGAGATGCCTTTAAAAATAAAAGATTTAATAAACTTTTGCGGTGGCTGCACTTGCTACCGGTTTACCGCACCTCTGAAGGGGCGGAAAATTTGGGCCACAATTACACCACTTTTGCTGCCTGCCAGCAAGTTTTTAAAAGAGACGGTGTAGTTCTTATATTCAGCGAAGGCCGTTGCACCAACGAATGGCATTTGCGGCCCTTAAAAAAAGGTACTGCCCGCCTTGCAGTCACAAGCTGGGAAGCCGGCATTCCACTAAAGGTTATTCCACTTGGTTTTAATTATAGTTCCTTCCGCAGCTTTGGAAAAGTAGTGCACTTAAATTTTGGAGAAACCATTTCACAATCAGTTATTCAACAACAGGAAGGAGAAGGAAAACAGTTTCTGCAGTTTAATGAATTAGTAGAACAACAATTAAAACAAGAAGTGTATGAAATACATCTGAAGGATATAGAAAAACGAAAAAAAATCTTTAGGGTACCAACCTCGTTTTTACAAAAATACCTGCTTGCTTTGCCGGCTGTATGCGGGCTCCTTCTTCATTTACCACTTTATTTTATGGCAAAAAAAGCAACCGATATATTCTTTGATAATGATCATTACGATTCTGTTCTTACTTTATTATTGATGATCAGCTATCCATTTTATGTAGCACTATTGACGGCTTTTGCTGCCTATTTTTTAGGAGGATTCTGGGGATTTTTTTTACTTTTTTTTCTTCCTTTTAGTGCCTGGGCCTGGGTGCAGTTTAAACCTACGAGTTAAAAAAAATGCCCCGTCATTTTTGACAGGGCATTTTTGCAATATTATATTAAATTAATTAGCCTAACGCCACACGCTTAAATTCAATTACTTTCAGATCACTATCCACACCTTTTAAATAATCACCAACTGATTTTCCACCGTCTTTTACAAAAGCCTGAGCGGTCAGGGTGCTTTCTTTAAAAAAGGAATTCAGCTTACCGGCAGCAATTTTATCCAGCATTTCCTGCGGCTTGCCAGCCATCTTTGGATCTTGCTTTATCACATCCATAATGATGTCTTTCTCGCGGCTTACTGTTTCTGCAGGCACAGAACTTTCATCTACTGCTACCGGGTTCATAGCGGCTATTTGCATCGCAATGTCTTTGCCTACTTCGGCAGCCTCTTTGTTCAAAGCTACCAGCACTCCCATGCGGTACGCACCATGAATGTACGATGCAACATAAGGAGCCTCAATACGCTCAAAGCGGCTAACACCAATCTTTTCACCGATGGATGCTAATTTATCATTGATCAGATCAGATACTTTAGCACCGTTTACTGAAACCTCATTTAGTTCCTCAGCGCTTGTTACATTATTAGCTACGGCAGCATCTGCAATGCTTTGTGCAAAAGCTACAAAGTCCGCATTCTTTGAAACAAAATCCGTCTCACAAGAAATGGTAACAATAAAACCCGTTTTATTATCGGGGGTAGTTTTTGCAATCACTACACCTTCTTTTGCCTCACGGTCACTGCGTTTGGCCGCTACTTTTTGACCTTGCTTGCGCAACCAATCAATGGCTGCTTCAAAATCACCACCGGTTTCGGTAAGTGCTTTGCGGCAATCCATCATTCCTGCGCCCGTTGCCTGGCGCAGCTTATTAATATCTTGTGCTGTTATTGTTGCTGTTGACATATAAATTATTTTATCCGGCCCCTGTACCCCTAGGGGAAAACTTAGACCGTAGTTGTTTTTTTACATCAATTACTTTAAAGTTGAATTTTAATTTTTTGTTAGTAAGCAATTGGAATTCTAATCCCCGTTCCTTGCGATGCTCCGTTCAACATTTGTAATTCTGTTGCTCTTTTTTATATCCCCAAAGGCAAAGATGAAACAGGAAAGAAAATAAAATGTTCCTTTCATTTCATCCCCTTGTTTGCAATCAAAAAGCTCCATCCAATTATCAAACGTACAAGTGAGTGACACAACAGAAGCTTAATAGAATTCCAAAAGCTCAGTAACAAAAAAATGCAACTTTATTTTAAAGAACTTTCTTAGACAGAAAAGTATTTATCAGCGCCCTTTTGTAAGGCTATAAATTATCTTCTACCACCACCAGGGCCACGGCTGCCACCCGGAGGGGTGCGGCGACGTTGACCACCACCGGCTCCACCTGGTCCGCCCTGCCCGCCGGCACCTGGAGCATTGCCTCCACGGCCACGGCCACCGCGTCCACGGCCCGCTTCATTCTGCGCTTCTGCTTCTAAGCGAGCTGCTCTTTTTTCTGTATCATCACTGCTCGATGTGTCTTCACCATCTTCATCTTTTGCAGCCTGGCGCTCTGCCAAACCTTCTGCAATAGCCGCTGTGATGTAATTGGTAATTATGGCTATTGATTTTGTAGCATCATCATTTGCCGGGATAGCAAAATCTACTTTATTAGGATCGCAGTTGGTATCCACCACGCCAAAAGTAGAAACGCCAAGACGCTTTGCTTCTGCCAATGCAATATGCTCGTGACCAATATCCACTATAAATAAAGCGGCTGGTACACGGCCCAATTGAGAGATACCACCTAATACTTTATCCATCTTATCGCGATCACGGCTTAGAGTTAAACGCTCTTTTTTAGTGATGTTGTCAAAAGATCCATCGCCTAACATTTTTTCAATGCTTTGCATCTTCTTTACGCTCTTACGAACGGTATTGAAATTGGTAAGCATTCCACCTAACCAACGCTCGGTAACGTAAGGCATGTTTACACGCTGCGCACATTCAGTTACAATATCTTTTGCCTGCTTTTTAGTGCCTACAAAAAGAATTTTTTTACCGCTGCGTGCAATTTGCTTAAGTGCTGCAGCTGTTTCCTGCAGGCACTCGGTAGTTTTATTAAGATCAATGATGTGAATGCCTTTCTTCTCAGCGAAGATGTAAGGCAACATCTTAGGGTTCCACTTCTTCTTCAGGTGGCCAAAGTGTACACCTGCATCGAGTAATTGTTGCTGTAACGAAGTGTTTTGTTCCATTTTTTATAAATAAAAATTTTAAATAATAGTTTTTGAACAGCGCCATTAACGTTTAGAGAACTGGAAGCTCTTACGGGCTTTTTTATGACCAAATTTCTTACGCTCTACAGAACGTGGATCACGTTTTAATAATCCGGCAGCCTTAAGTGCAGGACGGTATTCCGGATTCAAGTCTATTAACACGCGGGCGATACCTAACATGGCTGCTTCGGCCTGGCCTTTAACACCACCACCGGTTGCATTTATTTTGATATCATACTTATCCATTGCCTCTACTGTTTGTAAGGGGCGTATCACCTGGTTTTGTAAATAAACCAGTGGAAAGTACGTTTTGAAGTCTTTATCATTTACCATAATGGTACCTGTACCACGGGAAACGAAAATACGGGTTACCGCTTCTTTACGACGGCCAACACTATTTGTTTGCTTTTCCATTTAATTTTAAATTAGGTGTTGTTAGAATTTTAATTCTTTAGGTTGCTGTGCCGTGTGCGGGTGTTGATCTCCTACATACACAAATAATTTTTTGTACATCTGGCGACCTAAACGATTCTTAGGTAACATACCTTTTACAGCTCTTTCAATAATAACTTCCGGTCTGCGTTTCTGCAGGTCCTTGGCTATTTCTTCTTTACGACCTCCCGGGTAGCCGGTGTAGTGGTCATACACTTTTTCATCCAGCTTATTGCCAGTGAATTTTACTTTTTCGCAATTGGTAACGATGATAAAATCGCCACAGTCTACGTGAGGGGTGTAGTATGCCTTGTTTTTGCCGCGAAGAACGGCTGCAATCCTGGCACACATACGTCCCACGGTTTGATTGGTACCGTCGACAACAAACCATCTGTGTTGTACGGTAGCCGCGTTTGCATGTTTTGTTGTGAAATGTAATTTGCTCATTATTTTGTTTTTTTACTTTTCCATCCCCGGCTTCCTGCCGGAAGAATGCGCTACGACCATCCTCGTAACGTTTAAAATTTGAGGCGCAAAGATAGGTGGATGGATGGAAGCAAACCAAGGAAAGAAGGGTTAATTTTTTACTGCACCTTTATAAGTAGTTGATTTACAATAAAAATTTTGATGTGTTTTTTAAATGATTGCTTTAAAACGTCTATTAATTTGTAAAATTATCTGTTTATTATAAAGTTTTTGCAATAAAAAGCCTCTCTATCATTAATAAAGTATCAACACAAAGAAGAATTAATTGAAGTAAAAATGGTAGGAGCTTTATTATAGCTTCCCAGTGAAGGCCGCATTTAATTTAGGAATTCGTTCGGCTATCTTATCTATATTTTCTAATTCCCAGTTTTTCGAACGCACCACCTCCAAAAGCAAGGTGCGCATTTGATCGGCGGCTATTTTAGGCAAATGGCTTTTAATAGCTGCTAATTCTACCTGCTTTTTACCGTTTACCTGTATGCGGGTAAGGTCCTCGCGGCCCAGCATATTAAAAAGGTGTTCATCAAAATTGTAGTACTTGTAATCTGGTTCTATACTCAGTATCTCCGGCTCCGGAAAAGAAACAAGTTTTATTTTTTGGGTTGCTTCATCGGCTTCCCACACACATTTTTCAAAATCGTACCCTACCAAAACTTTTGCTTCAATAATAACCAAGGCACGTTTGGTGGTAGGTATAAATCCAAGTAATTTTTTTGTTTCCTCAAAATTGTATAATTCATTAAACTGTCCTTCAGCAAATACAATTTTAAAAACCTTTCTCATACTTTCAACTACAGTATGAGAACTTTCCCTTACTACCTTTTGCTTAGAGGATTGGAAAACTTTAAAAATTAAAAACATAATACCAGCGCCAAGCACTAAGCCAAGGATCAAAAGACCTATCATGTTGGTAGAAGAAGATTGCGTAGCCGGGTAACAACCAGATGCAAATACCAATAAGATAATGCTAGTAAGTTGTAGTGGTTTGGGAAGTTTTGTAGTAAAAGAAATCATTCGTTTTAAATGCTGCATCAATAAGCTGATTTGTAATATACAAATTTCATGCTCACTAAAAGTTGTGATTTAATCTCTGCTACAAATTGCAATTTTTTTTTATTTAAAATATATTGTTCCCTAAAAATTTATTGCCTATGATGCAACTGCGTATCCCCCTTTTCTTAACACCTGTTTATCACTTATCATTAACTAATATCACCCCTGTTTGTTTTATTACAAATACTCATTTTAAAAAATAATTACCATGCGAAAAGGACTAGCACAAGGACGGCAAGCTACCATTCAGTTTAATGCGGCAGCACTTAAAAAGCTGGAAAATGATGGCTACCAGTTTGTACAAATAAAGGGCTTTACAATGGATAAGCATTATGATTATATAGAGCCGCATATAGTGATGTTGGTTCCCATAAAAGACCTGCCAACGGACCAAAATTTTAAGGACATTTATGAACCCATCAACAGTACCATTTTGCAAGAATGGGCAGCTGAAAAAGACGAGCATTTTGAAGTAGTGATTGCAAGCGCTAATTAGGCCAACGCTATTATTCTAATGTAAAGGGTTAGTAACTTGCCTGAAAGAATAATCCGATGGCAGACTCCATTCACCTACTTAATAGAACCACCTTTGGCCTTGAGGCCAATAAAGGAAATGTATTATCAGAAGAAGAAGCGCTTAACCTTTTGAATGATTGGGTAACAAATGACCGGCTGCGCCTGCATATGAAACAGGTAGCTGCTTTAATGAAGGACTGGGCTTTAGAAAAAGAAGGACTGCCGGAAGAAAAAGCATATAAATGGTGGCTGGCAGGTCTCCTGCATGATGCCGATTGGGAGAAACATTCTTCACAACATTGCCGGATCATCATAGAAGAACTGGAGAAGCGGCAAATTGATCCCACTATTATCCAATGCATCGCATCGCACGGGCCACGGTTCTTTGGTGTAGCGCCCCAGTCTGTAATGGATAAAATGATTTACGCCTTTGATGAACTTTCAGGCTTTATACATGCTGCTGCTTTGATACGGCCTACACGGTATGAAGGAATGGATGTAAAAAGCATTTTAAAAAAATTAAAAACTCCTTCTTTTGCGGCACAAGTAAGCCGAGAAGACGTGACTGATGCCCTTTCTAAAATACCTTATGATCTGGAAACATTAATATCCTTTATAATCTCTCATCAAAAGGACCTCAACTAAGACTTTCACATTTATTTTTGTTTTCATTAAACTTCCACTTTCCGTTACAGTCCACCATTAGCCGTAGCCTGTGAAAGTACATCCCAATTAAAAAAAAATTTATGAGGAAATTTTACTTTCTGCTACTGCTGCTTACAGGCACAGGGTTTTTATTTGCTTCTGCTCAGGACCATGCTAATTTCACCTTTACCATTAACAAAGACAAAGAGGTTCATTTTACAAATACCTCTACTACTTCTGGAGATGTTTCCAGAAAAGCTGTTTGGAGCTTTGGAGATGGGCAATCCGCTACCACATCTGCAAAAGAAGGAACGGAACATGAATACAAGGCCGCAGGTAAGTATACCGTTTGCCTTAAAATTTATAAGGCGGTTGGTACTGATTTTGCGCTGTCTGCCCAAGAATGTAAGGAGGTAGTGATTTCTCCTTCGCCCATAGAAAATGATTGCAAGGCCGACTTTTCCTCTGAGCCTTCTGCAGCATCGCCGCTCGTTAGAAGATTTGTAGCTATTCCGTCTCAAAGTGCACAAAAAAAGCCGATACGTATTTGCTGGAAATTTGGTGATGGAAAAGAAGAATGCAAAGAAGCAACAACAAGTGCACCGATGCCATTGGTATCGGAACATATTTATTCTAAAGCAGGTCAATACGAAGTCTGCGTAACTATAAAATATGATGGCGGCTGCGAAGCAAAATTTTGTAAAATCGTTACCGTAAATGCACCGCCCCCACCTACTACCTGCGAATTAAAGTTTGCAGCATTCCCAGTATCCGCTTCTGCTTACAAAAGAACGTTTATTGCCACTACCATGACCAACCGCGTGGCAGAAAAAATATGCTGGACCTATGGAGATGGTAAAGAAAGCTGCGTGACATTACCCAACCCAAGTACCCAACAATCCCTGACTTCAAGTCATACCTATACAGCTCCAGGCATTTATCATGTATGTGCCAAAGTGATGTATGCGGGAGGCTGCACGGCAGAAGCATGCCATGAAGTAGTGATCAAAGCAAATAATAAAAACTGCGGAGGTGAATTGTCCTCTGTAATAAAAGAAGATAGAACCGTAGAATTCCATGGTTCAGGCATCGCCAATACTAAAGGACACATTACCAGTTATCGTTGGAATTTTGGAGATGGAACTTCCGGAACCGGAGAGAATATAAAGCACACCTATTCTGCCGCCGGTCGTTATGAAGTTTGCCTTGTGTTAAATACTGATTTCGGTTGCGAAACACGAATCTGTAAGCAAATTGAAATTGGAGAAACACATGAACCTGCTATTAAGCTTTCTCCAAATCCGGTAAAAGAAGAATTGCATATTAGCTTCCGCAGCAACCGCCAGGAGATGGTAACGATAGCTATCTATAATGTAAATGGATTGATCATGAAAACCTTTCAACGCTTAGCCGCAGCAGGTCAAAATAACTGGGGCATAGATGTAAGCACCTTACCAAATGGTGTCTATTCTGTAATTGTCAGGTCGCCGAATCAATTATCGAATGCACTATTTTCGAAGCAGTAAAACCTAAACCGTTTTACAAAAAAAGGCAACCTCCCCGTTGCCTTTTTTTGTTTCATTTATTGTACCTGTTTATAAAGTTTTTCTATCGCTCTGCCGAATAGTAACGTACGCAATTATATTCTCAATTTTTTTTAAAGCCTTTCTTAATTTTTACTAACCCTCTTACTGAAGCTTGTTTTATTGAACTAAAAAATGGTCCGATTAGTTTCTTTCCATTTCTGTTGTAGTTGACAAATGAATTCGTATTATTTTTTTGTACTTGCTTGTGTAGGCACTAATAAAATTTTAGTGGAAGCAGTTTTTAAGCCATTACTTTTTGCTTCAAAAATACCTACGCCGTCCTTTTTATCAGCCTGCAATATCACCTGACATTTTCCATTAAATAATCTTCGCTGCCAGCCACCAGTAATATATTTATCCTGTTCGTGACTGCTTGGATCT
>JBDSBL010000067.1:0-15468 GCA_039921625.1 Chitinophagaceae bacterium | reverse complement strand
CTTCATAAGTGCCTTCATCCCACACAATGACGGTGCCTGCACCATAATTACCTTCAGGTATAATGCCTTCAAAATTTCGGTAATCGTAAGGATGATCTTCCACCATCATAGCTAGTCGCTTGTCTTCTGTATTCATGGAAGGACCTTTTGGTACTGCCCAACTTTTTAGCACACCGCCCATCTCCAATCGAAAATCGTAATGCAAACTAGAAGCATCATGTTTTTGAATTACAAAGCGCAATAAATCTTTAGAAGATTTTTCCTTTCCTTCCGGCTCTGCCGTTTGAGAAAAATTTCGTTTTTCATTGTACCGTGATAGACTCATAAGTTTTCATTTCATTTTTATCCGTTGTAAGAAATCAATGATAGATGATAGCTTTTGTAGTAAACATTTCAATCATAATTATACAGGTATAAAAATGCCATTAACTGCTGCTTTACTAACTAATTAATAAAAGTTATCTATTGAAGTGCTGCAAAAAGAAGACCTCACTAAAGTCTTATAAATTGGGAATGAAAGGGTAAACTTTTTGAAGAGGATAAGGAGTAATAATAGACACTATGTTACGCCCTTTTTTTGTTGTGGGTAAGACTTTGTTTTAATACATCCATCAAGTCTTTTACTGTCGCCGTTCTTTCCTTAGTTGGAGCTGCTACCTGTATTTTCTTACCGGCCGCTTTAGCTTTTATTACTTTTTTCAGAGCTGCTATGTAGGTGTCTTTAAATGCAGCTGGATCAAAATTTTCAGATAATTGTTCAATCAATTTTACAGCTAGGGACAGTTCTTTAGGAGTAATCTTTTCTTTTGATGGGGAGGCAATTTCTGGCACTTCTCGCACTGCTTCCCGGTAGCGCATTTGATTCAGAATGAGCACGCCCTTATAAGGTTTCAAAGCACATAAATGTTGCCGGTTGCGCAGCATAAATTCGGCAACTCCTACTGACCTTGTTTTCTCTAATGCCTTTAATAATAATTTGTATGATTTCTCTGCACCCTTGTCAGGCACTACGTAGTAAGGCTTCTCGTAATAGATGGGATCTATATCTTCTTCCTTTACAAATTGGATGATATCAATTGCCTTTGATTTTTCCGGGCTTGCTTTTTCAAAATCTTCTTCATCAACTACTATGTATTTGCCCTTTGTGTACTGATATCCTTTTACAATATTTTTCCATGCTACTTCCTTACCCGTTTTGCTATCTACCCGCGTGTAGTTGATTGGGGAAAGATCTTTTTTAGCAAGCATATCAAAATCCAATGCCTCTTCCTGCACTGCGGTTATAAGTTTTATAGGAATGTTTACCAACCCAAAACTTATAGTACCCGTCCAAATGGAATGCATTAGAATAGCTTAATTATGAAGCTGGAAAATACGTACCAGGACCGACATGGTTTGGACTACGGAACAATGTTGTGACCATGTTTACCGCGTTATTCCAGATGGTATTTTTGGTACGGGAAGGAGTTTCGTAAAACTCAGCTTTCAACATTTTTACTTTTACTAATACAGAATCTTCTAAAACGGAAAAATCAAACGTTTCATTTAAATTTTTAAAATCATTTACTTCTTCCGGATCGGTGACTACCCAAGCTTTGCCCATGATTTGCAAAAAGGAAGAGCTACCTTTTTTAAAGTAGTCTAAACGCACAGGAAAGCCATTTTCAAATTCTTTCAAATGCTGTTTTGGTTTTTTAAAAAACATCCATACATAACCAAAGTCATCCACCTTTAAAGTATTCACTAAAGAGGTTGGCAGCTTTAATACAGAATCACTAAGATTAAAGAAAATCGCACTATTGATTTCTTTAATTTTCTCCTGCAGAAAGGTTAATTGTTGAGTTGTTTGCATAAATGATTTGTTTGTTTTAGTAATCAAAGGGTCTATTCCTTTTAATCCAAATTGAATACCACAAAAAAGGCTGCACATTAATCTATTTGCAAAGCATTCCTTTGGGTAAATTAATCTACACACATACGATTTTTAAAATAAAACAGATGCTTTTTATCGCTTTTATTTTTTGTTTTATTTATTCCCTGATAATCAGTGATAGATTAAACAAGAGCCAATTTCACATGAACAAATCCATATTTGCTTGACATCAGAATGCCTATTTTTTGAAGGTTATCTACCTATTGGATGCGTCTATTTTTTGATATAGAAACCTTGAAAAGAAAAATTTAAAAACAGAACTTCAGAAAGTAGATTTGGAAGAGGTAATGAAATGCCTTTTAAAAATTGCTTCTATTCTTTTAAGATTTATAGTTAGCAAAATGCTTCGGCTAATTATAGGTATTAGCCCAATACATTTTCTGGATAAATATAAAAATCAATAGGTGCCATAGATAATTCTGTTGTTAAGATTAGCGACGCTACATCTTTTGGTCTGACTTTTTCGTTATTTAAAAAAAAACAATGGACACTAATAAGAACTTAAGCTCAGAGTTCAACAACGAAATGGATACGAATGTGCCTCAAAACAAAAAGGGCTTTTCTGTATGGTTTCAAAAAATTGCTTCTTCCATTACTAAAGCCACAGGTAGTTCCACGGCCTTTCTTGTAGCTGCAGCCGTAATTATTGTTTGGGGTATTACCGGCCCTGTATTCGGCTTTTCTGATACCTGGCAATTGGTGATTAATACCGGGACTACCATCATTACCTTCTTAATGGTTTTTATAATTCAACAAAGTCAAAACAAAGACTCTCTGGCGGTGCAGCTAAAATTGAACGAATTAATTGCCTGCAATGAGCGTGCAAGCAACCGGCTTATAGTAGTAGAGGACCTGACGCAGGAAGAACTGGAAGTGCTGAAAAAGTTTTACATCCGCCTTTCCTCACTAGCCAAGAAAGAAAGTAACCTGCATACATCTCATTCAGTAGATGAAGCAGTAGATCAGCATATTCATAAGAAAGCATCGCATAAAAAAAGAATGGCTGCTGAGGCTAAGGAGAACTCCCAAAAAATAAACTAACCTATGGAACTCGAAGCACTATCGCATAAAGAATATTTGAAATTAAATAAAGATTACAGCAAAGCTGCCACAGTAGCCGATCTGGTTTATGTAAGTGACAAAGATCCGGGCATCAGTAGACGAAAAAAAGGAACTGGCTTTTCTTATACTTCTGATAGTAAACCTGTAAAAGACAAAAAGATATTGGAGCGGATTAAGAAGTTGGTTATTCCTCCGGCATGGACAAAAGTTTGGATTTGCGCTCAGGAAAATGGCCACATACAAGCAACTGGTTTTGATGCAAGAAATAGAAAGCAATACCGTTATCATCAGTTGTGGCACTCCTTACGAAACGAAACAAAATTTCATCACCTATATGAATTTGGTAAACTACTGCCATTACTTCGTGAAAAGCTTGATATAGATCTAGGCAACAAAGAATTGAACGAGGAAAAAGTACTGGCTACTTTAGTCAGTCTGATGGAGCGCACCTATATCCGAATTGGCAGCAATGATTACGAAAAACTTTATGGCTCTTACGGACTCACCACTTTAAAGGACAAACATGTAAAAGTGGAAGGAGATAATATGGTGTTTTCTTTTAAAGGTAAAAAGGGAGTATACCACAATATTTCTCTAGAGCATCGTGAGTTGGCAAAAATGGTAAAGGCGTGCAGGGATATTCCAGGAAAAGAATTGTTTCAATATTACACTGCAGATGGCACCCGCAAATCAGTAGATTCTGGGTTGGTGAACCGTTACATAAAGGATGCGACGGGTGGAGATTTCAGTGCCAAAGATTTTAGAACCTGGGCAGGTACACTTACTATTTTTATTGCCTTTAAAGCAATAGGAGAAGGGGCTACCGAGGCAGATGTAAAAAAGAATATAATTGCCGCATTGGATCAAGTAAGTCAGAAGTTAGGAAACACGCGGACGGTTTGTAAAAAGTATTATGTACATCCCGGCATTATCAAAATGTATGAAGAAAAGAACTTAGGGAAATATATAAAGGAGTTGGATAAAATAGAAGAAAATAGCCAACTTGGTGGCTACACTTCTGAAGAAAAAGTATTGATGAAAATTTTAAATTCTTTGACTATTTAAGGCAGTCTTTATTTTAAACATCAAGTCATCAACTAAATAATGGCTACCCTTAAATTTTTTAAAGGCATACAAATAATTGATTTACACAGAACGTGGCCATACCAATAAAAAGTAAAATTGAATACACATTTTCTTAGGTATGATTTTTTGATTAATTGATTTAGAAAAAAAAACTTTTATTATGGCAACAAACGAAAATGTAATTGACATTTTGAACGACCTGATCCAAATTAATAACGACCGGGTAGTAGGATATGAAAAAGGAATTGAAGAATTGAAAGAGGAAGATGCTGATCTACGTACTTTATTTCACCGGTATATACAAGAAAGCAAACAATACTTAAGCGAGCTTACGCATGAGGTAACGCGACTTGGTGGCGACCCTGCTGATGGTACTACTAATTCGGGAAAAATATATCGTGTGTGGATGGACCTGAAAGCAGTAGTTACCGGAAAAGACAGAAAGACTATTTTGAGCAATTGTGAGTTTGGCGAAGATGCTGCTCAGAAAGCTTATGAAATGGCTTTAAATGGGGATGAAACATTAGAAATGCCTTTGCGTGACTTGTTGATCACTCAAAAAACACAATTAAAAACAAGCCACGACGAGGTGAAGCACCTAAGAGACGCTGAAGCAGCAAAGCATTCTTCTTAAAGTAGAATTGATTTTAAAAGGGATAGCGTTTTTGTAGCGATCAATTTGATAAAAAAGCAGCCCTATATTTTTAACGAAGTGGCTTAGTTAATAAAAAAGAAATAGTAGAAGAAAAGATGTGTTACATCGGGGAATTTTGGGTAATGAAACGGCAATCTTCTCAACAAATTGATGCTACTTTATCGAAATTTTTAAAAAAATAAAATAGCTACGAATTAATTTTAAAATCAACTTATAGTATAATAACGTAGCAGTATTTTATATTTCTGTGTTTTTTACACTACAAATAGATAAAGCCGGGACAAAATTCCGGCTTTATCTATTATAAAATGAATCCTATAAAAATTCTGATTGTAGGACTTATTTTTTGGCAGGCTATTTTATTTATTGTTACTAAATGTGACACCTATGATATTGAATGAAAACAACAGTATGCCTTATATGAAAAGTTTGGCTACCTGCTTACATAAAATGATTAGCGACGGATATACAGAAGACTTTACAGTAACAGAAAAGGGCTTAAAATCATTACAGCAAGAAAGAAATTATGCTCCGGAGCAGGTTAAAGTAATAAATTTCTTTAAATTTGAAGGCCCATCTAATCCCGATGATAATGCCATTTTATATGTAATTGAAGTAGAAGACGGCACCAAAGGCACTTTAATCGATGCTTTTGGCGTTTACAGTGATGAGCAAATTGGCGTTTTTTTGAAAAACGTAGGCAATGTTTACAAAAAGGTATTAAAAAACTAATTATGAAGGAAGCAGGCAAATATTCTCAGGCATGTATGGAAGCGTGGTTAAGTTGTGAAAATCTTTTAATAACGCTTAATAAGCAAGAAATTTCTTTTTCTGAACGTACCAAACAAGTGCTTGACGAATGTGCGCATATTTGCCTTGGTACTGTACATGCTATTGCCAATCAAATTACTAATCTTAATCAGGTAGCACTACTTTGTGTTGGCATTTGCGAGGAATGTGCTGAGGTTTGTGAGCGGTATAATGATTTCCTTTTTTCTGAATGTGCCCATGCCTGTCGCAACTGCTCTTCTACCATTACTGCTTTAGCTTCTGAAGCTGTTTAAAATATTTATCTTCTATACAATCAAAGTTTTCAGTTACTGTGCATGAATAACTCAATGCACTACTTTGTTTTTACAACAATAAACCCAGATATCCATTTACTTCCTACAAGGGCCACAATTAACCGCCCAGGCCATTAATTGACTTCTGAACATCCAAGGCTTTCGTGACAATACTTTTTAAATATTGCATTGGTCATTAAAAAACTCCCATAAAGAAGCAACAACCTTTTCAATAAAATAGTATTCTAATTCATGGTTCATATCATTAAAAGAAATCGTTTATAAGTTGTCATTTTTAAGATGATTATCTTGCTATGGCAGTCTGAATCAAAACATGAAAAAAATAAAAAAAGGTTTCTCACTTATTCATAATGCAGGAATTGCTTTTGTTAACGACAACGCCTTTAAGCTAAGTGCCTCACTAAGTTATTACACCATTTTTGCACTTGCTCCCTTGCTGATCATTGTTATCTCCCTGGCTGGAATTTTCTTTGGAAAAATAGCAGTACAAGGTAAAATTTACAAACAACTGAATGGCTTAATAGGCAGCGGCCCGGCACTTCAAATAGAAGAGATCATAAAAAATATTCAACACACGCATGCCACTACCACGGGAGCTATTATTGGTGCTGTTATTCTGGTAATTGCTGCTACGGGAGTGTTTACAGAAATGCAAGATTCCATTAACTATATCTGGAGTGTGCGGGCAAAGCCAAAAAAAAGTTGGCTGAAGTTTTTAGCTAATCGGCTGTTGTCCTTTACGCTAATAGTAGGCCTTGGATTTTTATTGTTGGTATCACTTATTGCCAATGCACTGTTAGCCTTATTAAGTAATCAATTGCTAAAGATATTTCCAGACTATACCTTGCTCTTTTTCAATACAATTAATTTTTTCATTATCCTCATAGTCATCAGCGGACTTTTTGCCGTAATATTCAAAATCCTACCTGATGCTATTATTTCCTGGAAGGACGCAATTATAGGTGCTATGTTCACGGCATTACTATTTTTGCTTGGGAAATTTTTAATTGGATTTTACCTGGGCAGATCCAATTTAGGCATTACTTATGGCGCTGCAGCTTCCATTATTATTATATTATCCTGGGTTTATTATAGTGCGCTTATCCTATATTTTGGTGCAGAATTTACTAAGATATATGCGCTGCAAGCCGGTGAAGGAATCAAGCCAAAAGATACCGCTGTGTTTATCATTAAACGCGAAGCGAAAGAAGTACCTATCTCATACCTTGATACCTAGTAGGCACAGTCAAATCTTCCTCTGTTCAAAAAAACAGACTTTGTTATTTTGAAAAATATTGGAAAGAATCCTGATTACTATTCAAATAAATAATTAGGAAATTTTAAATAAGATTATCCGCTTTTATACCGCTGGAAAACTAATGGTAAAGGCAGTCCCTTCGTTCACCTTGGAGGTTACATCTATATTTGCTTTGTGCGATTGCAAAATATTTAGCGTAGAGGCTAAACCTAATCCCATACCATTTCGCTTAGAGGTAAAGTAAGGTTCAAAAAGCCTGGAAATATGGTCTTCCTGAATGCCACAACCATTATCTTTTATCAGTACGGTATGAAGCTGTCCGGTACTTGAAATATCAATATCCAACTCGCCATTACCGGTAGGCATTGCTTCTATAGCGTTTAGTATAATATTTAAAAAAGCAATTTTTAATTTTTCTTTATTGGCAGAAATAAAGCACGGGTCATTGCTATACCGGATTTGCATATTGGTGCGCTGAAGGGTTATCCTGTCCAATGCATCAGAAATACTTTCATCCATAATAGATTGCAAAGCATATTCTTCAAACACAAGATCAGTTGGCCGTGAAGAATCTAAAAGTTCCGTAATCAGATCGCCTATGCGTTTGCTGTTTCTTTGAATGATATCTAAAAAAAGCGGTGCTTCTTCGCTTTCAAGATCGTGCGCCAGCTGCTCCACAGACATATTTATATTATTCAACGGGTTGCGCACTTCGTGGGCAAGTGTGCGTACCAATCTGCCGGTAGCACCTAACTTTTCTACTTGTAAGTTTGCTTTTTCTGCTTTTTTTAAGTTGGTAATATCATGTATTAATCCTTGATAAGAGATTTGCCCTGTTGCCTCAAGTGGTGCGGTAAGGGAAAAAATACAAGTCTTTTTTTCACCTGTTTTGGTTTGCAATTCCAGCTCAAGATCACTAACCTCTCCTTCTTCATACAGCAATTTTTCCAACAGATTTTTATTTGCTTCTTCTGTGATCAGGTCATAAACAGATTTTTCTAAAAGGTCTTCTTTGTCAAATCCTAATAGTTCAGATGTAGCGGCATTCATATCCTTAAACAACAATGATTTATCAGCTATGAATACAGAATCTTTGGATATTTCAAATATGCCGCGGTACTTGCGTTCGTTGGCCCGCAAGGCTTTCAGATAAGTAGTACGCTCTACGGAATACCGGATGCAGCGTTCCAATTTATCAGCATTCAATTCTGTTTTAATAAGATAATCGGTTGCTCCCATTTGCATTGCCTCAATATCAACTGCTTTATTTCCTTTACCCGTCAGCAATACAATAGGTTCTTCAGAACCAAGGCGCACGGCTTCTTTTAAAAAGTCAAGACCCGTTTTTGCACCCAGGCGATAGTCTACAAAATACATATCATAGCCTCCGTTTTTTAAATGCTCAATAGCATCGTTGAAGCGGAAACACCAATCAATTGATAATTGGTATTCTTGTATTTGTCGCAAGTACTCCGATGTGATAAAAAAATCATCCTCATCATCATCTACAATTAATATCCTTACTAATGGTTTTTCTGCTAACATCATTTATCTATTTTTCCCGGAACTTGCAAGGTGTATAAACAGCCGGTGGTTGCAATATTATAGCAAGCTAATTGGCCACCAATGCCTTTTACAATGGAAGCACATTGTGCTATTAAACCTTCATTTTTATTGCGCCATTGGTCGTTGGCAGTAATGTTTGTATAAACAGTTATAGAGAAATTTTCAAATCCTTCGGGTAAAGAAAGATCCATAATCTCAGGTTGAAGCTGACTGCGCACATACACCAAAAGTTTTGTACTTATTGGTGGATGCTGTATTATAGAGTTTATAATGTTTGAGAACAGAGTAACAATCTTATCCTTGCTACTCGGTATGCAAGGGAGTAAATCGTATCTGAAAATAGCCTTCAATTGTAAAAACTCATTTCCAAAATCTGATATGCATCCTTTTACTATATTATTAAGATCCACTATTTCAATTGGATCATTCGTTACAATCAATGAAGAAGGCTGCTCTTCCCCTCGTTCACTTCTCCACACTTCCCCAATATGATTATTCATAGATTACTGGTTATTAAATTCCTGGTATTGCTTCATTTTATTGTACAAAGTTTTGCGGTCAATATTTAAAAGCTTAGCTGCTTTGCTCTTATTAAAATTTACCTTCTTTAATGCTTTTAAAATCATCTCATATTCCGCATCAATGCTCGCACCTTTTAAGGTAGTTTCTGTTGGAACTCTCGGTGGCTCCACTGCCTCTTCCACTGCATTTTGATTATTATAACTTACGGCAGGCTCTGCAGGTTTTTCAAATTGAAGTTTATTAAAATGAGAAATTTCGAATGGCAAGGATGTAGCTTCTATTTGTTGTCCATCAGATAGCAGGGTCGCTCTTTTAATTACATTCTTAAGCTCCCGCAAGTTTCCATACCATACATAACTTCTAAAAATGCTTTCTACTTCGGCACTAAAGCGGGTTATATTTTTTCCAAGTTCTTCATTGGTCAAACTCAAAAAGTGATTAGCAAAAAGCATGATATCATCAGGCCGCTGGCGCAATGGTGGCACATTTATACTAAACTCATTGAAACGATGATACAAGTCTTCGCGAAACTTGCCTTTACGGGCAGAATCCCAAAGCAATTCATTACTTGCTACTATTATCCGCACATCCAACTCTATATCTTTAGTACCTCCCACGCGGCGCATCTTTCGCTCCTGCACCACTCTCAGCAGAGATACCTGTATGTCGTAAGAAAGGTTGGCTACTTCATCTAAAAAAATGGTTCCACCATTTGCTATTTCAAATGATCCGGTCTTTTGATTTAAAGCTCCGGTAAAAGATCCTTTTTCATGGCCAAACAATTCACTTCCGGCTAATTCTTTTGACATAGCACCGCAGTCAATAGCCACAAAAGGCTTGTTTTTTCTTTTGCTGCGTTTATGAATTTCTTGAGCGATAGCTTCTTTACCACTACCACTTTCACCATATATGATTACCGTATAATTTGTAGGACCTACTAAGTCAATTTGCTGCAAAATTTGTTTGAAAACAGGAGTATCGCCAAAAATATAATCACCGGAGTGTATGATAGATGGTGATTTTTCTCCATTGTTGGAAGTTGTGTTTGCAGGTTGAGCTGGTCGTTGGCTTTCCTGTTTTACAGCATTTTGAGCAATAGATGGAGTACCAACAGTTGCCAATGCTTTTTTAATAGTTATTAATATTTCATCCGGAAAAAGAGGTTTAGTAATATAATCATACGCCCCCATTTTCATTACTTCTACCGCTATTTTAATATCACTGTATCCAGTGATGATGATTACAGGCAGGTGCAGGTATTTTTCTTTAATTTTTCCAAGCAATACATTGCCTTCCATATCTTCCAACCTAAAATCGCACATGACAAGGTCTGGCTCAACCGTATCCAACAGCTCAAGCGACTTTTTTCCAGTATAGGCTTCCAATACTTCAAAGCCATGGCGGGTTAAAAAGCGGCGCAGCAATAAGCACATATCACGGTCATCATCAATAATTAAGATTTTCTGCATGTTTACGATTTCTTTTTATGGTTCGAAATTAATATAAAGGCATCAGGCCCACAAACCTCTTACATGGGAAACAGGAATTTGTAATTGTTCGCGGTATTTGGCCACGGTGCGCCGGGCTACAGAGAAACCCTTTTCTAAAAGAATAGTTACCAATTGTTGATCTGTGTAGGGAGCATGCTTGTCTTCATTTTCTATTACATCTTCTATAGCAGATTGAATTACTTTATTGCTTATAATTAATCCTTTTTCGTTGGCAATGCCTTCTGTAAACAAGTCTTTAAGTAACAGTAACCCAAAAGGAGTTTCTGCATATTTGTTACAGGTAATTCGGGACACGGTTGAAATGTCAACGCCTACTATTTCTGCTACATTCTTTAAGATCATAGGCTGCAGCAAATTAATATCGCCTGTTCCGAAATAATCACGTTGCAATTCTACAATACAGCGCATTATCTTAAGCATTGTTGCTTCCCGTTGCTGCACCGCACTTATAAACCATTGGGCTGATTGCAATTTATTCTTCAAATATTGCAGAGCTGATTTATCTGTGTTCACAGGTTTGCTTCCTTCGGCCATCTGTTTCCACGACGCATTGATATTTAAACCTTCTGAGCGATTTTTAAAAAGCTGAACTTCAATATCGTCCCCGGTGCGGGTGACAATAAAATCAGGTAAAATATTTTGATTTACATTAATAGCCTCCTGCTGTTCGCAGATAGGTTTCATCTTTAATGTAGCAATGAGGTGCAATACAATTTTTAATTCTTCTTCATCTACTTTGAGGTGTTGCTTTATCTTATCCATATTACGGTTGTGTAGGTCCGTAAAATGATTTTCTAATAAAAGCATGGCCATTTTTACATCCGGTCTTTTTGTATTCATCCTTGCCAATTGTATCAGTAAGCATTCCCGAATGCTTTTTGCTCCCACACCCACGGGCTCCAATTGTTGAATGTTTATCAATACTTCACTGATGGCTTCCGGCTCTACCAGCTTATTGTATTTAAATGAAATGTCTTCTGCCACGTCCTCAATATCTTGCTCCATCAACCCATTATCATTGAGGGAATCAATAATGTAATTAGCCAACTCTATCTCTGGATTATTCTCACAACAAAGCTTGTATTGCTCTTTTAGATTTTTGCGATAATCATAATTGTTTACAATGGGTCGCTCAGGAATTTTTTCATTGTGCAGATAATTATTGTATTCCAATTTGTAATCGGGTATATCATCATATCCGTATTCTTCCCAATCCTGATAGTCTTTTACGGCGTCTTTATTATACTTATCTGTAATTTCTTCAAATTCCGTTTTTTGCTCATCTAACAATGGATTTTCTTCTAACTCCTGTTTTATTCTTTGCTCCAACTCAAGCGTATTCAAGTGAAAGAAATTCAACAATTGAATTTGCTGTGGTAAAATCTTAAGTCTCTGTTTCTGTGCTAACCGCTGATTAATCATTGCGTTGATTTTGGCGTATTAATTATATGGCAACTGTAATTCCAAACATTTGAAATAAAATACATAATGTAACAAATTGAAATCCAATTTTTTACATTTGCAACTACCTGGAAAAGACTGCGTATACGATATAAAGCAATAATAAAAAAACAACTTCTTGGGGAATCGTTTCCCCGATGAAAGACTGCCTATGCTTCATCGAAAACGCAATTGTAAAATTAGTTTTAATGACCAATAATTTATTATTGCTATTGAAGTTTCATTGAAAACCTAATTTCAAATTTTGCTCTAATTTAAAACTCTTTATCAATCTAAAATTGTTCTACTTTCTAACCTTTTGTTTTACAAAACTATCTCTACCTAATACTGATGAGTAGAACTATTTCCTCACAAAAATAAAATTACGTCTCTTCGTTTGTCCTATACTTGTTTTATATTTCTGGTATAATTGTTTAATAAGTTATAACAAGAAAATTAGTTAACCCGTAAAATTTACTACTATGTTACGTTGGACTGTAATCTTTTTAGTAATTGCTATTGTAGCTGCCATCTTCGGATTTGGCGGAATAGCTTCTGGTGCTGCTTCTATAGCTAAGATATTGTTCTTTGTGTTCTTAGTTTTATTCGTACTTTCTTTAGTAGCCGGAGGTTTCAAAAGAGTAGATTAGCATTATTAATTTATTTGTAATGACATTAAGGTGTGGTATAGCCACACCTTTTTTTATCCTAGCTCCATTTTCAATTCATGCTAATTCTTATAATAGTTTATAGTTATAAACTTAAAAATTTCAATTTATAAACAGGAAGCAAATAAAAAGTGCCTGGATACCAGGCACTATCAATCCTAACTTATAAATGACAAAATTTTAGGCCAATAAAAAAGCCTCCGGGTTATATCGTTTTCACATCCGCCAATAGTGACACACAACCAAGAGGCTAGTTAAATAAAACCTTTCTACAATCCTTAATTCCATTCATTCACCTGCTCACCAACTATTACAAAATATCTTCTTCACTTCCGGTTTCTTCACTTGTAACGTTTGTTGCTTGAGTAGGCGCATTTACAATTTTATGTTCTCTTTGCTCGTTTACAATTACTTTTTCATCCGCTCTGCTATCTGTTGGAGATATCGATTCCACTGAGTCTTCACCGCCTTCTTTACGTGGAGTTTGATCAGGAAGAACAGCATCAGTACTTTCTTCCAAACCTTTCTTTTCCCGGGGGACTTTTGGTGGAGCACTCATAGTTTAAATTTTTTCTTATACAAGTTTTTCACTCACCTATATTCCAAATTAAATTTCAATGTTATAAAAAATTTGATTTCTTAGATAGAAACTGGAGTAGCGCCTGTCTCTTTATGTGGTCTTAGTTTTCTAAAAAAGTTCTTCACTTTTTTCATTAATTCTTCCCTTTTTTCATGACCAATAATATGGGAAGAATAATTTTTAATAATAAATGGAACGACAATCTTTGTAAGCCACCCCGCACGTGCTAAAATAAACCTGCGTACAAAAAGGTCTATACCCATCTCCAACCCAAAGTTCATTACCGGGGCAGTATTATCACGCGTAGCTACTTTATTCACCATCTTCAATACATTTCCAAATGGTTTTAATCCTTCCTTCACACCAGCTATATCTATTTTAATGAGGTCTTCATGATCACGCAATTCGCTCATCAAGCGTCGTCTTTCTGCTTCCAGATCCTCAAAGTTTTTTATACGGTTATTCATATACCTTTTTAATTATGCTGTTGCGGATCATGGGCACAATAACTTTTTTGCGCAACGCAAAGATTAGTATGATGAGGAGTAAAAAGAAACCGGCAACAATAAAGAAACCGGCTGCTCGGCTATTTAATAAGTCACCTATCCAAAAGGCGAGCCCACCAAATAGAAAAATTAAAAAAAACGTACTTAATAAAACAGCTGTTACGCCAATAGCAATGCCCGAAGCGGCAGTAGATGCGCCCTGGGTCACAGTTGCTTTAGTTATCTGTAAGTATGTTTTTACATATTCACCAACGTTTGTCTTGAGGCTTTGTGCACTAGCTTTCAATTCTTCCATGAGCAGGTGATTTCAAACGAAATAAAAAAAGCAGATCTAAAAAAATTAGACCTGCTTTTACGAAAAAGTTTAGCTAAAGTTTTCAGCAGTATTGCTGAATTTATTGCCTACTGTGCTGGCTGCATCTGTTGCCCCTTTTTTTGCTTTGCTTGCAAGATCAGTGATCTCACCTTTTGCATTAGCAAAAAGATCAGTTAAATGATCAGCCCAATCGCCAGCTGTTGTTTTAATGCGTCCTCTAATTTCTTCGCCTTTCTCTGGTGCTAAAAGCAAACCTACTACTACGCCTGCTGCTGCAGCTCCAACTAAACCTAAAATGATCTTTGATTTTGTAGTCATACTATGTGCTATTTTAAAATGAGCAAATTTTTTATCTTATACACGAGAGTCAAATAATCGTACCAAACTATAAACAGATAGGATACGTAACTATTAAAATCCTTTGTGTATAATTATCTACACGGATGAGTTGTAATAGTGAAAATCTTTACTTAAGAGTTGGTATGAAAATTATGTTATTAAGAATAGATGTAAGCTTATGATAATGAGGAAGAAAGTGCTGATTATAGACGACGAAGTAGACTTGTGCAAGTTGATGAAAAACTATTTTCTGCGCAAAAATTACGAAGTATATACAGAACATACACTCTCTGCAGGCATGAACCGGTTAGAAGAAGTATTACCCGATTTTCTCTTCATTGACTACAACCTGCCAGATGGGTTAGGTTGGGATAAACTCCCGGAAATCTACACTAAATTGCCTAATGCCCATTTTCATCTAATTAGCGCCTTTCGACCCAGACTGCCCGTCAATATTGAAGGTCCTAAACTTACCATATGGGAAAAACCAATTAGCCTAAAGGCATTAGATCAGTTTTTTTAAATTAATTAGGTTCCTTTTATTAAGTCTGATAATTTTTTTTTCTAAATTTTTTTTGGTTTACCACCGACTGATTATCTATTGAGCTTTTCTTGCGATGCTCCGTTTGACTTCTGGTAATTCTATTTTACATTTTATAATATTCATATTTAAATAATAGCAAAAAAAAGAAGCACCAAGGTTCCCCTAAATGCTCTTTTTTATTGCTATTAATTGCTGCTTAGCATTACCCATTGTACCAGTGAGTGACACAACAAAAGTTCCTCAAAGATGCTGCAGCTGGTAACCTACATTTTCATTTATTCTTACCGTGCTTTATCCAAGTAAGCGTGAGCGAAATATTATAAACTATTAATCACCCCACACTTCATCTTCGCCATTCAGCCATTTTTTTACCAGCCTGGTTGATATTGATTTTGGT
>JBDSBL010000066.1:0-38702 GCA_039921625.1 Chitinophagaceae bacterium | reverse complement strand
GTCAATTTTCTGCCTAACTTATCTGCAATTGTCGGGAGCACAAAGGCAAATGCAAATGTGACTACATTGTAAAAAGCCAATGTAAGTCCGGCAAAATCTTTACCATCGCCAAATGCTGCATCCGTGTCACTAGTGGCTCCAAAAATATTATAAGCCACTGCTACTGCGTAATAAAACCACATTAAAAACAAACCCGGCCAGGTAAAAAATTGAACGAGAGAAACTATTCTCATTCGTGGAGGCATGTTGCGGATGGCCGAAAAAATTTCGTGTACCCCACCGCGCAATCCTTTTTTAGTCTCCCCTTTTTTTTCTTCTAACTCTGATGCGGAAGGAGGATATTCCTTGGAAGTGAATACGGTGTATAAGACAGCGGCCAGAAAGAAAAAAGCTCCTATATAAAATGAATATTTAACGTTGTCTGCAATAATTCCTTTGGCGGCAATGTTATCCATTTGTGCCCAATTGCGCAATACCCAAGGCAAAGAAGATGCAATGCTACCTCCTAAGCCTATCATCAGGCTTTGCATTATAAAGCCCCGATTGAGTTGGCTATCGGGTAATTTATCCGCCACAAATGCCCGAAAAGGTTCCATGGCCACATTGCCAAAAACATCCAACACCCAAAGCAATCCGGCAGCTATCCACAAGGCAGGACTGTGCGGCATAATGATGAGTGCAATGGAGCTCAAAAGGGCACCAACAAAAAAGTAAGGCCTTCTTCTACCCCACCTCGGATGCCACGTACGATCACTGAGGTACCCAATTATAGGTTGTACTAAAAGCCCGGTAAGCGGAGCTGCTAAAAATAGCAACGGAATGTCGTCAGGCTTTGCTCCCAATATATCATAGATGGGCCCCATGTTGGCCCTTTGAAGATCCCAACCGAATTGAATACCGAAAAAACCAACACTCATGTTGATGATCTGCGAAAGGGAAAGTTTTGGTTTTACTACCGGCACAGAGGCAAGGTTTGCAGAAGCCATTAGCAATCGTTTTGATGGCGAAAGATAATAAGTAATTGTGTGTTTGGTACACTTTACCTTTTTTACAAAAAATTGATTTCTATTTTGAAATAAAAAAAAACTGGCGATTTTTTTATCGCCAGTTTTTATCAGTTCTTAAATTATAGTACAACAAAAAAAGCTTACTATTTTATATACCAATTGTGAAACCATTATCTAATAAAGATCTCTTTTTTACCACTACAATTCCGTCTTTAATGGTGTACAGCGGATGTTCCGTGTCTGGTAAATGATCACCTCCCATTATTTTTACATCATCCCCAATGCGGCAATCTTTATCTATGATAGCATTTTGAATATGGCAACGGTCACCGATGCCAAGTAAGGGTAACCCTTTGGCAGCATTGCTCTCCATATCTTTAAGTGTTTCAAAAAAATCATTTCCCATCAGGTAGGTATTCAATAAAACTGACTGATGGCCGATGCGTGAGCGAATACCAACTATTGAATTTTCAATTCGCGAAGCATTGACAATAGATCCTTCTGCAATGATGGTATGCTGTAAAGTAGAACCTCCTACTTTAGCAGGCGGCAACATACGGGCACGTGTAAATATTGTATTATCGCTGTCAAAAAAATTGAATTCAGGAAGGTCTTTTGTAAGGGCTAAATTGGCATCAAAAAAGGCACGAATGTTTCCAATATCTTCCCAATATCCTTCGTATTGAAAAGAGGCAACTTTGTATTTTCCTATTGATTCGGGAATAATTTCTTTACCAAAATCAGCGGCATCTTTTTTCTCCGTTTCCAAAAGATCAAACAACAATTTGCGGTTAAAAATATAAATGCCCATAGAAGCGAGGTACACTTTTCCTTTGGCTTGCATTTCTGCACTTGTTTCACTTACCCAGGCTTCCAACCCAGATTTTGGTTTTTCTATAAAGGAGGTTATAAAACCATCCTCTTCTTTTAAAATTCCGAAATCAGCTGCATCTTTTTCAGTTACAGGAATGGTAGCAATGGTAATATCTGCCCCACACTGTTTGTGTTCTTTGAGCATTTTCTGAAAGTCAATCTGGTAAAGTTGATCGCCGGATAAGATCAATATATATTCACTTTCAAAGGGCTTGATGTGGCGAAGGCCCTGCCGCACTGCATCGGCCGTACCTTCAAACCAGGTAAAGTTATCCGGTGTTTGTTCTGCAGCTAATATATCTACAAACGCATTGCTGAAGGCACTGAAATGATAGGTGTTTTTTATGTGCCGGTTAAGAGATGCTGAATTGTACATCGTCAAAACAAATATTCGGTTGATACCTGAGTTTAAGCAATTAGAAATGGGAATATCTACAAGCCGGTATTTACCGGCAATGGGCACTGCAGGCTTTGACCTATGTGCAGTCAATGGAGATAATCTGGTGCCGGCACCACCACCTAAAATCACGGATAAAATTTCTTTGCTCATAAGTTCTCTTTGATGTTTGTAATTAAAAACTATCCAACACTATCGATGCATTCTAAAATTGAAATGCATTTATATAATAATAAGAATTGCAACATGCTTTAACAACAGTCGTTAAAAAATATGATTTATAAATTATTTAATTAATGACTCGTACAACTTAATGTATTCACCTGCAGATGCATCCCACGAATGATTTATCTGCATCATGTGACTGCGCATCCATTGGTACAAATCTCTTTTGTTTGTATAAAGATCAATAGCTCTACCTACAGAGTAGGTAATATCTCCTACACTTGCCTGATTAAACCGGATGCCATATCCTTGCCAGTCGCCAAAATCTTTTACCGTGTCCTTTAAGCCTCCGGTGCTACGAACCATAGGCACGGTGCCATATCGTAAGGCATACATTTGGTTGAGGCCGCAAGGCTCTACCCTACTGGGCATTAACAGAAAATCTGACCCAGCATATATTTGGTGGCTTAGTCCTTCGTTGTAACCAATGTAGGTATTCACATAGCCACCAAACTGACTTTTTACATGGTCCAATTTATTTTCTATTTCGGGATCACCTGAGCCCAATACAAGGAAGTTAGCATTGCCATGATGTTGGTAAATGGAACTCCGAATGGCATCAGGTAAAAGGTCGGCTGCTTTTTCACCCACTAATCTACCAATGAAAGCTATCAGTGGTTTATCCGGATCAAGATTAAACTCCGCACAGAGCTCTTTCTTATTTTTTTTCTTTCCTTCTTTTACTGCATGCTCATCATAATTGCGGGTAATGAAATTATCTTTTAATGGATCCCATACATCAGAATCAATTCCATTAAGTATGCCTACACTTTTTATTAATTCACCGGCCATTAAATATTCGAGGCCATTTGAATTATATTTCATTTCCTGCAAATAACTAGGGCTTACCGTTGTTACTTTCCATGCACATTTTACCGCGGCAGCCAGGGGGTTTATGGCTTTATTCCAGTCAAGCAGTCCCCATTTATACGCATCGTAGGCGGGTATTAAATTATTTTTCTCCCACCCCATCCATCCCTGGTATTCTGCATTGTGTATGGTAAAAACAGTAGGTATATCAGCCAGGCGGTTAAAGGCATAACTATACTTGATCATAAAGGGTATAAGCCCGGTATGGTGGTCATGGCAATGGATCACATCCGGCTTGTGATCCCATTTGCTTAGCCAATCGCAAACAGCTATTTGAAAAGCAAGAAAACGTTCGGTGTCATCATCATAGCCATATATTTTTTCGCGGTCAAGCAAGCCATTGATATCAATTAGAAAAAGATCAAAACCAAGTTTGTTTGTTTTTTCCCGAATGACACTGTAGTGAAAATGTTGTGGACCCATGTGTTGCCCACCCTCGTGCACCAGCTCCCAATCATTGTTGTACAAAAATTTGGTGCGATACATGGGCATCACCACTTTAGCAAAATGTCCCAATTCAGTTTGGTATTTTGGCAAAGCCCCAACTACGTCTCCAAGACCACCTGCTTTTGCTACCGGATAACATTCTGCTGCTACGTGAATAATTTCCATACCTATATTTTGGTCTAGTGATGTTTAAATTAGTAAGTAATAGGTAAACAGCCAATTAAGAAATTTCGATGCCTATTTTTTTATTATTTACCACTTTTATAATGCTGCATTTGTATGGTACTTAATATTAAATTTTATCCTTGCTCATTTCTGTCTATTTTGAGTAAATTTTAAAATCTTTTTTTTTAAATAATCAATTATGGCTACTGCTGTTGCTTCCAAGTCAATGTCGCAGATACAAGGCTCCGCTACCACTAATTATGGAGCATTGGGTACCTTAATATCTGTTTTTTTCTTTTGGGGTTTTATTGCTGCAGGCAATTCTGTATTCATTCCTTTTTGCAAACATTATTTCAGTCTTGATCAATTTCAAAGTCAGCTGATAGACTTTGCTTTTTACACCGCTTATTACATTGGAGCCTTAGGTTTATTTGCTTATGGAGCTTTTGGCGGTAAAGACCTCGTAGGAAAATGGGGCTATAAAAAAAGCATTGTGTATGGTTTATTATTTTCTGCTCTCGGAGCAGTAGCTATGATCATTGCTGTGAATGCAAATGCCTTTGCAGGTATGCTATTCGGGCTTTTTATAGTAGCGCTCGGTTTTTCGTTACAACAAACAGCAGCGCAGCCATTTGCTATTTCATTAGGTGATCCTGCTACCGGTACCAGCCGCGTAAATTTAGGGGGAGGTATCAATTCTTTTGGCACATCAATAGGCCCACTTGTTGTGGCATTTGCCTTGTTTGGTACCACTGCGGCTATTACTGATGATCAGATTGCCGCATTAAGTTTGAATAAGGTTATTATTCTATACATGGGAGTGGGTGCTCTTTTTTTAGGTGCCGCTGCTATGTTTCATTTTTCTAAAAAGGTTCCTTCGGGAGTGAACCTGGAAAAAACGGAAAAAGCTAATAAGGCGTTGTACGCTCTTTTAATTTTAACTGGTTTATTAATCGTCATGTTTGTACCTGTATTTAGCAGTTATAAAGTAGACCTTACCAATGCGACAGCGCTCGAAAGACATGATATGGAAACCTACCGGATGAAATGGCTTTTTGGAGCTTTAGCGGTAGTTGTTTTAGGGCTTCTTTTTGCCAACAGAACGGCTACTAAAAATCCGGAAGGATGGGGTGCTATGAAGTATCCTCAATTGGTACTCGGCATGTTGGGCATATTTGTATATGTAGGAGTAGAAGTAGCCATTGGTAGCAATTTGGGAGAACTGTTGAAGCAGCCGGCTTTTGGGTCGCATGCGGCTTCGGAGGCTACTCCCTATATTGGCATGTATTGGGGAGGATTAATGATTGGGCGATGGACAGGTTCTATATCAGCCTTCAATTTATCGAAGCAAACAAAAATGATTTTGCAATTTGTAGTTCCGCTAATAGCATTCGTTATTATTATCGGTATCAACTCGCTTGCAAAATATGACATGAGTCCATTGTATTATTATGTGATTTGTGTAGTCATTCAAATTGCTGCATTTTATGTGAGCAGAGACAAACCGGCAACTACCTTATTATTGTTTAGCTCTCTTGGATTGCTATCAATGGTAATTGGAATTATGACTACGGGCACCGTTGCTATTTATGCTTTTTTAAGTGGTGGCTTATTTTGCTCTATCATGTGGCCGGCTATCTTCACCCTTTCTATTGCAGGTTTGGGAAAGTATACCACACAAGGTTCTGCATTTTTAATTATGATGATATTAGGTGGCGGCATTATACCTCCTATTCAAGGAAAATTGGCTGATTTTCTTCAATCCAAATCAACTGTAGTTGGCTATGGTATTCATAATTCTTATTGGGTACCGGTGGTGTGTTTTGGTTACCTGGCGCTATTTGCTTTTGTAGTAAAAGGCATTTTAAAAAGGCAGGGAATTAATTATGAAAGCAACGATGAAATGGAGCCAATTGTAAATTCACCGGAAGGCTCTTTAGAAAAATAGTTTCTATATTCTCCAAATCATTTATTTATAAATTTTCTTATTCATTTTCAAAATAAAGGAATGGATCTTTCAAACGAACTAGCAATTGGAATTGATATCGGCGGTACCAATACCAAATATGGCCTTGTAAATCACCGGGGTGAAATCTTGAAAAAAGGAGAGATCAAGACCGAGCAATACGAGCGGATTGAAGATTTTATTGATGCCCTATACCATACATTAGTTCCTTTGATGAATGAGGTAGACAATACAAGGATCAAAGGCATTGGTGTAGGAGCTCCAAATGGTAATTTTTATACCGGCACCATAGAATATGCTCCTAACCTGCAATGGAAAGGAATTATACCGATGGCCAATTTAATCACGAATAAATTTAGTTTACCCAGCTCCCTAACTAACGATGCAAACGCAGCCGCCATAGGTGAAATGATGTATGGAGCTGCCCGCGGCATGCGAGACTTTATTATGATCACTTTAGGTACCGGAGTAGGTAGCGGCATTGTGGCTAATGGTCAATTAATATATGGACACGATGGCTTTGCCGGAGAATTGGGGCACACTACCATACGGCCAGGTGGAAGGAAGCATTGGGCTACAGGTTTGTATGGCTCTCTTGAATCTTATACATCTGCTACCGGCATAGCTATCACGGCTAAAGAAATGCTTGCTGCCACTTCAGAAGATAGTTTATTGCGTAATTATAAATTAGATGAAATTGATTCAAAGAGAGTATATGATTGCGCTATGCAGGGGGATAAAATTGCTGCAGAAGTCTACCGTTTTACCGGGCAGATATTAGGCGAAGCACTCGCTAATTTTATCATGTTCTCATCACCGGAAGCCATTATTCTTTTTGGTGGAGTGATTAAGGCAGGAGACCTTTTGATGTTGCCAACAAGGGAGCACATGGAAAAAAATCTTTTACCCATATTTCAAAATAAAGTAAAGCTCATATTTAGCGAATTAAAAGAAGCAGACGCAGCCATCTTAGGTGCCAGCGCACTTGTGTGGGAAAAGCGGGAACATTAAACTTATTTTTCCTTTATAATAAAAACAGCAGGCACCGCACGCTCCACTCCCGCTCCGGCTGGCAAAATAGTTTGCTTGCCGTTAATGAGTAAACAACTGCTTCCTCCCCCATCAAGGTTTAATGCTTCTACGCAGCCCAGGTCTTTCAAAATTTGTGCGGTTTGCGTAAGCGTGGCGCCACCTGCAGCGGGATTTCTACCCTCAATAACTAAAATAATTAACCTATTATCTGCCGTATAGCCCATTGCCGTCCGCGGATGTTTATCGTTGATCGCCTTGCCTGCAAACGATCGTTCTTCGTTGTTGGTTATTTTTAATTCCCTATTTTGAATTAATACAGGACCTCCGCCCACAGCGGTTTCCATCTTCCATTTTGAAAACGGATTATGATTTGGCAAAGGAGATGTTTCTCCCGATCGGCTATTTTTTGAAAAGTAGTTTGAACCGGCGTTATATGGAATTTGAGAGGCCCAGGCTTTATCAGATGAACTGTCTGTTTTTACCCAAGCCACATCCAATTTTCTTTTTTTAGAAATGCCTAAAGCGCCGTTATATACATTCTGCAATTTGGTAGTATCTGCAGGCGTTTTAAAGGTTTTTGCATTTTGAGAAACTACCTTACCATTTTTAATAACAACATTTAGGTTGCGGTTGGTTTCAAATGAAAAAAAAGTGCAGTTGACCACTACCAACGGATTGCCTTCTTTTTTAAAAAATTGGGTGGGTGTCAACCGTCTGTTAAGTGTAGTATCAGAAGTAAAAATTAGCTTCCTATCCTTAAGATCGGCAATAAGATAAAAGGCTCTAAATGCACCTGTATCAATGGCTTCCTTTGTATAGTAAACATGTACGGAAGAAGGCAACGGGCTATATGTATCGTCCACATTACTCCACTTAATTTGGGCAAAACCAATGGTAGAAATACTGCTTAGTAATAATGCCAGAGAAAATTTAATGAGCATATGCTTTTTCGATTGAGTAAAGATTACTTTCTTATATCTTGTTTCTGAAAATTTTATTGAATTTTCTTTTTAATCAATTGTAAATACTGCACGGTTTTACTCAATAAGAATTTAAAGAATGCTGGCCTCTTTTTCCCTTTCCCACAAGGCCTTGCCATAACCCGGAACTACGTGCCGCTCACTATGGTAGGAAGACCGAACCAAAGGTCCACTTTCAACATAGTCAAGGCCTAAGCTATATCCAATTTCCCGGTACTCTTTAAATTCATCGGGGTGCACGAAACGATGAACGGGAAGGTGCTTTTTAGTAGGTTGTAAATACTGTCCTATGGTGACCACATCGCAACCTGCATCTTTGAGATCATGTAAGGTTTGCACTACTTCTTCTTTTGCTTCTCCTAACCCTAACATGATTCCACTTTTCGTACGCATTCCGCCCTCCTTTAGTGTTTTTATCACTTCCATACTCCGCCAGTATTTTGCCTGAATGCGTACCTGCCGGCTAAGGCGTTCTACTGTTTCAATATTATGAGAAACAACTTGCGGTGCTGCTTCTATCACTCTTTGAATGTTTTCTTTTTGCCCTTTAAAATCTGGGATCAGCGTTTCTAAAGTTGTATTTGGATTGAGAGACTTTACAGCCTTGATGGTATTGTACCAAACAATAGAACCTCCATCTTTTAGTTCATCGCGGTCCACTGAAGTAAGAACCGCATGTTTTACTTTCATTAAAAAAATGGCCTCTGCTACTCTTTGAGGCTCATCCCAATCAACCGGATCCGGGCGGCCCGTTGCCACTGCACAAAACCCGCAGCTTCGGGTACATACATTACCCAATATCATGAAGGTAGCCGTTCCCTCTCCCCAGCACTCTCCCATATTAGGACAGTTTCCACTTTCGCAAATAGTATGCAGCTTATGAGTATCTACTAAACCACGTACCTGTTTATAGCTTTCGCCAATAGGTAATTTTACACGCAACCAATCTGGTTTTTTTATTTTTACCGGCTCTACTGAGGAACAATTACTCATAATATTTTTCTACTTAAAAAGAAAAAAGGATTGATGTTATTTAAAACAAACAATCCTGCAAATTTCCTTATAATCCGTGAAATAAGATGCAAAAATTAGAAAATGACCTAAATCATTTACGCCGGCCAAATACAAATGCTACATGGCCTTGAAAGAAAAGCTGCTTTTCTTTATTGTACAACATTTGCTTTACCTTTTTACTGTATGCATCTACAGACATTCCAATCTCAATGGCCTGCACTGATTCATTGGAACGCCCAAAATCAAACCGCAGGGCTACCTTTCCAAATAAGCCTGGATTTAATGTCATTTCATTAAAACCTTTTGTAAAAGGGGCTCCGGCTATAATGCTTGACTTATCCAAAAAGCGGGAACTATCTTTTGGAGAAAATTTGAGGTAATTAGTACGGCCGACAGAATCCAATACTTGTAAATAATACGGTTTTAGCAATCCTAATGAAAGACCTCCCTGGTAAATACCGATAACTGCAATTCCGTTTTTATTTCCCTTTTGGCCAATGATATATTGCTGACCAAAACCAAACTTTGCCTGGTAAAAATTATTGACTTTGCCGAAAACATAGGTATTAGCAAAAATATTTTCACCTCCACTTTTTTCTTCCTTTGGATGTTTTATTTCCGTAAGTTCTATCGTGTACATATTAGAAAACCGGGGAGTTTTCATTTTTCCCAACTCATAAAATATTCCATATCCATTGGTGCGCAGTTGAATGCCCAATGAATTTTGCTTGTTGTAGGAAATTACTCCTTCCTCTTCCTGGCGAATGATTGAATTGATCCGTTCTTGCTTTTCTTTTCTTTTATCTACTTTTTTATTAGCCGGATTTACTTGTGCCAATAAAGTATAGCAGCAGATTAGAAAGGAAAGCGTTACACTTATTTTTTTCACTTTATAGATATATTGTTAGCGTAAATTTATGCAAAAAATAGAATGACATCTTCAGTTATCTATAACGGTGATTTGAGAACTTATTGTGTGCACCAACAATCTTCTTCTTCCATTGAAACGGACGCACCAACGGACAACAATGGAAAAGGTGAACGCTTTTCGCCAACAGACCTCATGGCTACTTCCCTGGCCTCTTGCATGCTTACCGTCATGGGCATAAAATCAAGAACAATGGATGTTGATTTAAAAGGAGTAGAAGTGGCAGTAGAAAAAATAATGAAAGCTGATCCCCGAAGAATAGGTGGCATTACTTTATCATTTAAAATGCCGGAAAGTTTGAGTGGTCTGGATGAAAAAAGCAAACAGATTTTAAAGAATGCTGCCCTTACCTGCCCGGTGGCAAAAAGCATTCATCCAGATATTGAATTGATCCTTAACTGGAACTGGTAGTGTGCGTTTTTTTTAAAAGAGACACTCCAACCCCGCAATCCAAACACTTCTTGTGATTGCAATATTCATTTTTCAATTCGATGAGCGCTTGCGTATCAAAAGCATTTTTATTACCAATGGATAATAAGGAAAAACCGTTGACAATTTTATTATTTTCTCCCCCTAATTTTTCCAGCCAATTTAATGCTTTCAATTTAGGACCTTCTTCCCCTTTGTGCAAACCGTAAGCAAATAATACCGGAATAATAGTATTGATGATAATATTTGTAATCATATCATCCCCAATATTTTTTTTCTTAAAAGTAGATAATTCATCTAACCTAAAATGATAATGCCAATAATCATTAGCGGTCACGCTGAGCCAGCTTTTTACTTCTTCTAAAGTCTCTGCTTCTACAACTTTTGAAAACAGGTGTGAGGAATGATGGACCAACATAGCTAATTGAGCCAAGCGTATAGTTGGAAAATTATACGGCCGCATACGCAAAAAATGAATAGGAAAATGCAAGGGCTTCAGTCCGTATTTTTTTTGTAAAAATTTAAATTCCCGTTGCAAGAGCTTTGGATATTCATCCTTAAATTCTCCTTCTAATAACCCGGCCTGCCCCAGCAATAAAGCCTCTATTTGGTGAATGCTGCTTTTGTGCCGAGCCAGCATATTGATGGGAATATGCCCGGCTATTTTCTCAAATGCTTCGCCATTTACTGTCGTTCCAAAATTTCGAGCCAGCAGCCGCCAAAATGTTTCTTCCCAATGTCCATTGGTTTCTTTTAAAATATTAAAAACAAGATCTGCCTTCCGCGTTAAACGCTCTGCCACCAATCGTTCTTTCCAAGAAAGCCACACAATATCGCTTACTGATGCAATGGAAGCTGCACATGGAATAAAGGATGCACCCTCCATTAATGAAGCATACTTTTCCAATAACATTTGGGGGATGCGGGGCTGAAGTTCCAATACCGGTAAATGAGATTCCGGTACATCATTTTGAAACACCACATGCAAGATCACAGGCTTATAATTAGGATCATTTTCGTGTCCGTGCTTTTGCCAGTCAGATGCATTCAAGTGCAATTCTACAGCGCCTGCAAGAAGCGTGTTGCCAATTTTAATTCTGGCTTCTTTAAAGTCGGGGCCCTGATTAGTGTTAAGTGTTCCCGGAAATATGATAGTTATCTCTTCACCTTTCGTGGTACGCAAATCGCTTTTATTATAAAATTGAAATTGCCACAGGTAATGAAAAAACTTTTCTGTCATCCACCTTAAGTTAGGAAAATTGTTGCAAAGCCTGCACTACCCTGCTTACCGGCAGTCCCATTACATTAAAAAAATCTCCTTTGATACTTTTAATGCCAATCACTCCAATCCATTCCTGAATGGCATACGCACCGGCCTTATCGTAGGGGCTATATTTATCAACATAAAAAATGATTTGTTCTTCCGTCAAAATATAAAAAGCTACTTCGGTAGTATCACTAAATGAAATTTCTTTTGCTCCATCGGACAGTACCACTCCGGTAATAACCTGGTGGGTTTGCCCACTCAATTTTCGTAAAATAGACAAGGCATCTTCTCTATCTTTTGGCTTTCCTATTATTTCATTATTCAACACAACGATGGTATCTGCAGCAATGATGGTGCGTCCATCGCTCACTTGTGGCTGCACCGTTCTCAATTTTTGTTTTGCAATAAATACAGCTACTTCTTCCGCAGGTAGATTGGGGGGATATGTTTCGTCAGTTGGCTGCACTATAATCTGGAATGGCACTTCGGCCCACTCTAACAATTGCTTGCGCCTTGGTGAAGCGGAAGCCAGTACACAAGGTTTCATACGTTTATAGATATAATTTAAAAAAAACCATAGACAAAATTCCAGAAAGCATTAGCAACTTGGCCAGGTTACTCAATTTATGAAAGTCTTCCTTTTTTTGAGCTGCCAATAATTGCAATAATATATTTACCAGGGGAAGTATCAACATCAAAACAGAATATAAAATTGCAAGCCACCATTGATATTTAAATGCATAAATCTGTAAAATAGCAATGGCGCCTATCAACACGACAAGCCAAACAGCAATGTATGTTTTGGTAGCGTTGAGCCCAATAACTATAGGCATGGTTTTGCATCCAAATTTTAAGTCCCCTTCCATATCTTCTACATCTTTTATTGCTTCGCGAACAAGGGAAATGATAAATGCGAAAGATGCATAAATGACGGTGTACGTGAGTATTTCCGAAGCCGATACCTGGTTAAAAATTGACCGGGATTTAAGAACGGCATAAAAGGAAGCAAAGCCAACAACCGCTACAGACCAGGCGGTAAGGGCAGAAATAATAATATTTCCGGACAAAAATTTTCGCTTGAATGAAGTAGAATAGATAAACAATAAAAAAGTGCAGAATAAATTGGCAAAACCAATCCAATATACTTTCGTTTTCACACTTATATAAAAGCTGATAACCACACCAATAAATGATAAAAGGGAATGCCATAATATGGCCCATCTTCTATTAATGGTTTTACCTACAAATAACTTTTCCGGCTTGTTTATCTGGTCTATATTAATGTCAAAATAGTCATTGATAATATAGCCTGCAGCTGCAATGGCGACTGACGCAAAAAGGAGCAACAAAAAAGTTGCTATAGTGAATACTGGTTCTTTGTTTTTAAAAACAGGGAGTAAAATGCAGTAATAAAATAGGGCTTGCGACAAGGCAATGAAAAGTAAATTTTGCCATCTTACTAATTTAAAAAAAGAGATCAGTCGTTGCATAATTCAATCGCCGAAAATTTATTTAGAACTAATGGCCTCATCATATTGCCAATGGTCATTTAATTTTAAAACCTTCTCAATAACGTCGCGTACGCAGCCGTAGCCTCCATTAAATGGTGAAATGTACGTACTCACTTCTTTTACTTCCCGCACTGCATCAGCGGGACAACAAGCTAAACCTGACTTTTGCAAAACTGAAATATCCGGAAGATCATCTCCCATATACAACACGTGGTCCCAGGAAATATTATGTTCCTCAAAAAATTGGTCAAGAAAAACAGCCTTATTTTTTATTGCAAGAAAGACATGCGCTACACCTAAGTACCTGAACCTATTCAATACCGGCTCAGAATAGCCACCGGAAATAATGACTACCTGATAATTGTTTTTCAAAGCCATTTGCAAAGCAAGACCATCTTTTACATTCATTTGCCTTGCCTGCAATCCATCTTGCAATAAAATAATATTTCCATCTGTAAATACGCCATCTATATCAAAAACAAAAGTGGTAACCGGTTTAAATAATTCTAAAACATTCATAAGTATATTTTAGATAAAATAGAAATCTTTCCGTTTTTCATTTTACTAATTTTCTTTTAGCTAATCTTTGTTTTTCAGGCACTATTACTCCAATCTTTTTTCCACCAGGAACCAAAAGACACTGGCAGGCGAGCCTCGAATTTTCCGTTTTGTTTTTTACTTTTTTTAAAAAATCCATCTCACGTTTTACTATTTTCTCCAACCATTGGTTTCCTTCTTTTATATAAATATGACAGGTACTGCAACTGCACACTCCGCCACAATCATGTGGCAACTGGATTTCATTATTTAAAAGAACCTCCAATAAACTTTGACCTTCTTTCCCTTTTATATTGGCATCCGGCTTCCAATTGTTTTCAAAAACCACGTTGATTAAATACATTTTTAAGTATTCAGCTGCAAAAATAGCCAAACGATTTAAATGGATTTTTGCTGAATACTTTCTGTAAATAATTTATACACTTTTTGAAGAGATGGATGTTTTTCCAACAGCTCTAAATGCTTTTCTATAGTGCTTTCGTCCATCCGTATGGCAGGTCCGGTTTGTGCCTGATCCGGCGACAAGGTATCAAGTCGCATGGCTGTTTCTTTAATTAATGGTACGAGCAATTTAAAATCGAGCCCTTCTTCAATGCAATATTTTTCGGCGATAGTATATAAATGATTGACAAAATTGTTGCAAAATACAGCCGCCAGGTGAAGCTTTATTCGAGTTGCATCATCAGCTGCCACCACGGTATCGGTTAATGAAAAGGCAAGCGTTTCAAGCGATCTCAGGGTTTCTTCATCACTGGCATCTATTATTATCGGCACATAAGGCAGATACGGAGTTTCCTTGCGCAAACTTTGAAAGGGATAAAAAACTCCATAATGAGCAGCACTATCTTTCAATACCATTTTTGATATAGAAGCTGCCGTATGTACAATAGTGCTTTTTGGCAAATGCACTTCTTTAATCACTTCTTCTATTGCTATATCAGAAACGGCTACAATATAGAGGTCTGCTGTTTTACTCACCACACTCCAATAATTGGTTGATTCAGTAGCTAGTTTATAAGCAAGTTCACTCGCCGCTTTTGCATGTCGGCCATACACCTGCACTATATGATGACCGGCTTCTTTTAGCATTCTTCCAAGAATTGTTGCCGTGTTACCTGTTCCTATTATTACAATTTCCATATCTATCTTTATCGTTATGAGTGTTAGCCGAAGGCTTTTGATGAAATATATAAGAACGAAATTTAAACTTCTTTCTACCTTATCCAAAAGAAAAGCAGCAGAAAAAGCATTTGAACTTTTTTGTACCCCGCAAAAACGTACTATTAAAAAAGGACTTCCTGTATTTGATCATGCTGAAAAACTGCACTTTACCTTCCAAGGCAATACAATAAAAGGGTACCGCTGGAACCATCCTTCTGATAAAAAGATTTTAATTCTCCATGGCTATGAATCCAGCATTGTAAATTTTGATCAATTCATAGAACCCTTAGTCAACAAGGGTTATGAGGTATTAGGGTTTGATGCTATGGCTCATGGTGCCAGCAGTGGTAAAATGATCAATGTGTTACTTTACAAAGAATTGATACTTCAAATCAATGACCTTTATGGGCCTATTCAATCGTTTATGGGGCATTCATTAGGAGGTTTGGCCCTTAGCCTTGCTTTGGAAGATCTGCCGCATGATGCTTCATTTAAATCTGTATTTATTGCGCCAGCCACTGAAACTACCACAGCCTCTGACCAATTATTTCAAATTTTAAAATTAGACAGTGCAGTTCGAAAAGAATTTGATTTGCTGATCCAGGAAAAAAGTGGCCACCCGGCCTCCTGGTTTTCTGCTGCGCGGGCATCAGATAATATAAAAGCAACTGTATTGTGGGCACATGACAAAGAAGATGACATGACTCCTTACAAGGATATTGAATCGATCATTAATTCAAAACATTCCAATTTTAAATTTCTCATTACAGAAGGTTTAGGCCATCGGCGCATTTATAGAAATGAAAAGATATCAAGAGAGATAATAGATTTCTTATAAGGTCATTATACCACTAATTCTAGCTCCTTTTAGTTGTCATTCTTTATCAGGATATTAAGTATTTTCTAGCCACTCCATTACTCTTACTTTTCTTCCCATTGCAGTAGAAATATGGCAGGATACAAATCCCACTTGATAGGATTACAACTCTAAATTTAGACCTCTGTAAATTTTGGTGAAGACCTCGCTTATAAAAAAATTCATATTCTTGCTTTATACTTGCACCCAAACCGTTGGTAAAAAACAGTAATGAAATTGAGCTTATGGCCAAGAATTTGTTGATCGTGGAGTCGCCTGCAAAGGCAAAGACTATTGAAAAAATATTAGGAAGCAGCTTTGAAGTTAGAAGCTGCTACGGCCATATCCGCGACCTTGAAAAAGACGACATGGGTATTGATGTAAACAATCATTACAAACCACGGTACAAGGTGCCTGATGAAAAGAAAAAAGTCGTGTCGGACTTAAAGATGATGGCAAAAAAAAGTGAAGAAGTATGGTTGGCTACGGATGAGGACCGTGAAGGAGAAGCCATCAGCTGGCACTTATGTGAGGTATTGGGTTTGGACCCGAACACTACTAAGCGCATCGTATTTCATGAGATTACGAAACCTGCTATTCAGAAAGCGGTGGCATCGCCAAGATTGGTCAATATGAATCTTGTAAACGCTCAACAAGCCCGGCGCATATTGGATCGTATAGTAGGATTTGAATTAAGCCCTATACTCTGGCGGAAAATGAGTATGAAAAATAACCTAAGTGCTGGTAGAGTACAAAGCGTGGCGGTTCGTATCATAGCGGAGCGGGAGCGGGAGATCAATGCTTTTACTGCCCAAAGCAGTTATAAAATAGAAGCAATTTTCACGGCGGCAGATGTTTCCGGCAAAACTGTTTCTTTTAAAGCAGAAGGAACAAAATTTCCTAAAGAAGCAGCAGCAGCCGCTTTTTTAAAGGAATGCATTGGAGCTCAATACACGGTAAAAGATATTCAGGTACGGCCTACCCGAAGATCACCTGCCGCACCTTTTACAACATCCACTTTGCAGCAGGAAGCAAGTCGCAAATTAGGATATGGCGTTGCCAGAACAATGTTATTGGCACAGAAGCTTTACGAGAATGGACACATCACGTATATGCGTACAGATAGTGTCAATCTTAGTGAAACAGCCATGAACGACTTGCGGGAAACGATCAAATCCTCCTATGGCGATAAATATTACAACCAGCGAAAATTTAAAAATAAAAATGAATCAGCTCAGGAGGCGCATGAAGCTATCCGGCCAACTTATATGGCCAATACAACGGTAGATGATGCCGATGCAAAACGACTGTATGAATTAATTTGGAAAAGGACAATGGCTTGCCAGATGTCTGATGCGGAATTAGAAAAAACAACCGCCAAAATAAATGTATCTACCAACAATGCAGAACTAACAGCACAGGGAGAAGTATTAAAATTTGATGGATTTATTAAGGTCTATCGTGAAGACCGCGATGAAGAGGACATGACGGATGAAGACACAGAAGGCATGCTGCCTCCACTCCGCACGGGCCAACAATTACCTTTAAAGGAAATGAACGCTACTGAACGGTTTACCCGCCCACTTCCACGCTACACAGAAGCATCACTTGTTAAAAAGTTGGAAGAGTTAGGAATTGGCCGGCCATCCACGTATGCCCCAACCATTTCCACTATTTTGAAAAGAGGGTATGTAGAAAAAAGGGATAAAGAAGGTGTGAAGAGAAACTACGAGGTATATACTTTACTCAACGATCAAATTTCGAAGAAAACGGAAAGTGAAAATACAGGTGCTGAAAAATCAAAACTGTTTCCTACAGACCTCGGTCTTGTGGTTACTGATTTTTTAAAGCAGCACTTTGACGACATCATGGATTATGGTTTTACTGCACGTATTGAAGAAGAATTTGATGAAGTAGCTACCGGTAAAATTGTGTGGAGCAAAATGATTGATGATTTTTACAATCCATTCAAAAAAGACGTAACCACCACTTTGGAAACAGCTACCCGCATTAGTGGAGAGCGGGAATTGGGTATAGATCCACTGACCAACAAACCAGTGATTGTAAGAATGGGACGCTATGGCCCTATGGTGCAAATTGGGAAACAAGATGACGAGGAGAAACCACGTTTTGCAAAATTAAAATCATCGCAAAGCATTGAAACCATTACGTTAGATGAAGCTTTCGAATTATTTCAATTACCAAAAACATTAGGTGAATTTGAAGGCGCTGAGGTAGCTGTAAATGTGGGTCGTTTTGGTCCTTATGTGAAGCATGGGGAAGCTTTTATTCAAATTCCGAAAGGCACTGAACCCATGGACGTGGATATGGAAAAAGCGGTCGAATTGATAAACGAAAAAAGAAAAGCTGATGCACCAATTGGTTATTTCGAAAGCTTGCCGGTAACAAAAGGAACGGGTCGTTTTGGACCATTTATTAAATGGAATGATCTGTATATAAATGTACCTAAGGCATACAATTTTGATCAGCTAAATCAAAAGGATATTGATGAATTAGTAGAAAAAAAAGTAGCTAAAGAAGCCAACCGTTTCATACAACAATGGCCTGCAGAAAAGCTATCCATTGAAAATGGACGATGGGGTCCTTTCATTCGGTTTGGGAAAAAAATGCTGAAACTTAATCGCAAAAAAGATGGTGAAAAATATACCGGTGAAGAAGTAGCAACACTGCCATTGGAAGATGTAAAAAAAATGGTAGAGGAGCAAGTGCCCGGAGCATTTACCAAAAAAACAGCAGCTAAAAAAACAGCAACAAAAAAACCTGGTGCTAAAAAAGCAGCGGGCAAATCGGCAAAAAAGAAATAGGAATAAACAGGATAGTGCGTAATGGAACATACAAAAGAAATAGCAGCCCTTTTAAACTTAATAGATGACCCGGACGAAGAAGTGTTCGGAGCCGTGTCTCAAAAAATTATAGAATACGGTAGAAACATTATTCCGGATCTTGAAAATTTATGGGAGACCATTGTGAATGAAGAAGCTCAGGAACGGATTGAATTATTGATACATCGTCTCCATTTTACCGACCTTACTAATGATGTACATGATTGGTGTGTATCGGGTCATCACGATCTTACGGTAGGTGCCTTATTAGCTTCTAAATTTCAATATCCCGATCTATCAACCACCGGCACTTTAGTAGAGATAGAAAAGCTACGGCGCAACATCTGGTTGGAGTTGAATAATTACATAACTCCATTGGAGCAGGTACGCATTGTATCCGGCATCTTGTATGGTTATTATGGATTAAAGGGTACTGAAACTGCTTATAGTATTGTCAATGAATTTTTGATACATAAACTACTGGAAACGAAAAGAGGCAATCAAATAAACAATGGTGTATTGTACTTGCTTCTATGCGATTTGCTTGACCTTCCAGTGAAAGCCATTGGGGTACCAAAGCAATTTGTTTTAGCCTATTTCAAGCCTGGATATAGCAGTAATGTAAACAATCAATACCGTGACATGATTGAGTTTTATATTGATCCAACAACGGGTCAGGTTTTCACTCAAAAAGATATTGTCAATTATTTTGACCGCCTTGCCGAGGCTCCTGACAATGAGTATTTTAAACCATTAACTAACAAACGCATACTACAGTATTTATTTACAGAAATGGCCAAATGCTTTGACACGGATAAAGAGCGATATAAAATGGAAGAGTTGCATAAGTTGGCCACTTCACTTGATTAAAAAAACAGAATGATCAGTTGGGCTGATTTCGAAAAACTAGATATTAGAGTAGGAACTATCTCCACGGCGGCCGCCTTTCCGGAAGCTATTAAACCTGCCTATAAATTGACTATTGATTTTGGCGAAACCATTGGCACACTTCATTCCTCTGCACAAATCACAACTCTTTATACAATTGAATCATTAGTCGGTTTACAAGTAATTGCTGTACTGAATTTTCCTCCAAAAAAAATTGCTTCCTTTATTTCTGAATGTCTCGTCTTAGGCATTTACACAGAAGGCAATGAGGTCGTGCTTTTGCAACCGCAACAAAAGGTTGTGAATGGTTTAAAGATCGGTTAGGGTACAATAATTTTATTGAATGATCGTCTTATGCCAATTCATCACTTGTAAAAGCAAGGGGTAAAAGTAGACTTGAATTTTCGAGCACAAAAACGGGTCCCTTCATGCCACCCATTATTATTTTGATGGGGCTTTTTGTTCTTGACTCATATTCCTGCAAGGATTGCCGGCAGATACCACAAGGAGAAATAGGGCGATCATTGGCATGACCTTCCCCATTATAACTTATTGCAATTTTTTGAATAGGTACAGAAGGATACAGTGAACTTACCGCACCAAGCAAAACCCGCTCGGCACAAAGACCTACTGGAAAAGAAGCATTTTCCTGGTTGCTTCCAGACACTGTTTTGCCATTGGCAAGCAAGGCAACGGCGCCTACATGAAAGTGTGAATAAGGAGCATATGAATGTGCTGTTACTTCTCTTGCTTGTTGCAAAAGAGTTCGTTCCTCTTCGGGCAACTGTTCAATTGAATCAAATACGTTGTAACTAAATTCATATTTTTTTTCGTGCATACAATCGTTTATAAAAAAGCCCCGAATATGGCCAGGGGCTTTTAAAGATATATTATTTTACAGTACGAAACAATCTATTCCAACGCGGTCCACCTTCCCAGCTAAACCAGATGAGCGCTGCTTTTCCTACCACTCGGTCTTCCGGTACAAAGCCCCAAAAACGTGAATCTTGTGACCCATGCCTATTGTCGCCCATCATCCAATAATAATCCATTTTAAAGGTGTAGGTAGTCGCTTCTTTTCCATTTATAAAATACTTGCCCCCTCTTGTTTCCAATGTATTCTTTTCATACGTTCTTATTGGTCGTTCGTAGATGGGATAGTTCTGTGGTGTGAGTGTGATGGTAGCTCCTTTTTTAGGAATCCATAAGGGTCCATAATTATCAACGGTCCAACCATTAGTTGTTACATAATTAGGAAATGACGGATCGTAATAAGTAACAGAATCTACAAGAACTGGTTTTGCTTCTTTTACCAATCCGGCTTTTTCCATCCGAAGCAAAGCTTCATGAGTAATATTTAATTGATACAAATTGGTATTGATCCGTTGTGCCTGCTCCGGATTGTATAGATCAATTCCATATTCATTTTTTACCGTTTCCGCATCGGTCAATTCTACACTTGTTTGTACCACATACGGCATCAAAGATTGCGCTGGCAATTCCTGCTGCACGCCATCAATATACACCATGCCGCCTTTTATTTGTATTGTATCTCCGGCCACTCCTACACAACGTTTTATGTAGTTGTCACTTTTATCAGTGGCATGTACGGCAATAGGATATTGATCAGGGTTGCTCAAAACGATCTGCCTTCCTTTGGCTTCATCACCGGCTCCTAATTCGCGGATCAATTGGTAATACGGATGAAAGGATTGGTAATCTGGTTTGTTAATTACTGTATCACCGGCTGGGAAATTAAACACCACTACATCTCCTCGTTTTACCGGTGTGGCAAACCAACGAATGTATGGTAGAGAAAGAGCTTCTGTATAAGATTTTCTATCGCTACCCGGTAGGTAATTATGAATAAAAGGAACTGACAATGGTGTGTTGGGAATGCGCGGTCCGTAGCTGAATTTGGAAACAAAAAGAAAGTCGTTGATCAACAACGTTTTTTCCATTGAGCCCGAAGGAATGGTATACGCTTCAAAAACAAAAGTGCGGATCAATGTAGCCGCTATGATGGCAAATACTGCTGCATCTACCCATTCTCTCCATGCTGGTTTATGATATCTTTTTGCTCCTTCCGGCCCAATGTATCTTACCTGATTGCTATACCCCAAATACGGAAAATAAAAAGGTGCCAGTAATGCTGCTGCAGCATGATCGCCAAAACTAAAGCGGCCAAATAACTTTACAAACTCTATAAAAATACCGGGGGTAATGAACCAGCCTACTACTGGAATAAATTGCCAGAAAACCCAATGTTTTGGCCGTTTTGCCAACTCTTGCATGATCCAGGTATTGTAAAATGGAACATAAGCTTTCCATGCCGGAACTCCCGCCTTCTCAAACATTTTTGCCAAACCAAATGAGGGTAAAAAAACTAACAGAAAAGAAATAAAATAAACTACTAAAATCTGAGATAACGGCATTGGCAATATTTTAGAACGGTCAAATTTATTGTAATAAGAAGATATTGTAAATTAATGAGCGCAAAGTTTTTGCTAAAGTATCCGCCAATGAAGTGTACAGTGCTCTTTGCTGCTGCGTTTATCTTAATAAATAATAAGCAAGGATGATTTTTAAAATAATGTGCAGAGTAATATTCTTATTATATATGGATGAATCAAAATTTTAATTAACCATTACTTACAAATAAATGATAATTGATTGCATCGGGAAACAAATTAACCGTTAGGCAATACATAATTTTTTATATCCTCTTTGGTAATGCTTTTACCCGATAAAATAACCAAACGCTCCACCACGTTTCTAAGTTCCCGGATGTTGCCGGTCCAATCATGATCCTTTAAACATTGCAATGCTTCATCACTTATAATTTTTAAAGCAATGCCGTATTCTGCACAAATGTCTTCCAGGAAACGTTCTACCATTAATGGAATATCCACTTTGCGTTCGTTAAGAGAAGGCACATGAATTAAAATGACACTAAGTCGATGGTAAAGATCGAGGCGGAAATTCTTTTGTTCAATTTCGCTTAACAAGTTTTTGTTAGTGGCTGCTATTACCCGCACATCCACATTAATTTCTTTATCACCACCTACACGCGTTATTTTTCCTTCCTGCAAAGCCCGTAAAACTTTTGCCTGCGCACTAAGGCTCATGTCCCCTATTTCATCTAAAAACAAAGTGCCTCCATTTGCTAATTCAAACTTTCCGATCCGCTGCTTGATGGCGGAGGTAAAGGACCCTTTTTCATGACCAAATAATTCGCTCTCTATTAATTCACTTGGTATAGCCGCACAGTTTACCTCCACAAGTTGGCCGCTGGCCCGGTTACTTTTTTCGTGTATCCAACGGGCTACTAATTCTTTTCCTACCCCATTCTCACCGGTTACTAAAATGCGTGCATCAGTAGGAGCTACTTTATCTATGGTTTCTTTTATTTTATGCATGCCTACCGATTCGCCAATCATTTCCCGCACCTTAATTACTCTTCGTTTTAAAACTTTTGTTTCATTGACCAGCGTATTTTTTTCTTTCGCATTGCGGATGGTAATAAGCAAACGGTTCAGGTCGGGGGGTTTAGAAATAAAGTCGTAGGCGCCATTTTTAACCGCCTCTACGGCTGTTTCTATTGTTCCGTGGCCTGATATCATGATGATAGGAACATCAGCTTTTATTTCACCTGCTTTTTGCAAAAATTCCAGTCCATCTAGTTTGGGCATTTTCACATCGCACAAAACAACGTCATAAGTTTTTTCGCGAAATTTTTTTAATCCTTCTTCTCCATCGGCGGCCTCATCAATGGTGTACCCTTCAAAAGAAAGTATCTCGGATAAGGTTTTTCGAATTGCTTTTTCGTCGTCAATTACCAGAATGGAGTTCATAATTGTTATGGTTGAGGCAGCAAATTAATCGAATTGAAAAAAGAAAAGGAGTAAAATATAATGAAGAGTGTTGGAACCTTTCTTGTTCATTACTTTATTGAAAGAGAGGATTATTTTTTATGAGGTTAATTTCTATCTCTTAATTCAAGAAACATGAAACAGGTATGGGAAAAGCAAAAAAAAAGGCCGGATAGAAATCCAGCCTCGTGTAAAATCCAATATCCTATGAAAAACCGAGACAAAGATGCAGGTTATATTTGAAAAACAAAAGTTTTCAGCATTTAATTTATAATAAAGGGGTGAAAATGAAAAAGTTGTGTAATAAGTACACAACTTTTAAATAAATATATTTTATCGTAGAATTATCTACTCAGAACCGTAACCTATTTTTTTAAATACATTACTTCTTTTACCAATTTCACCGTTCTTGGAACATCTGGCAATGCAGCGGCTACAAGGTTTGGTGCATAGTGCAGTGGTGCATCTGCTGCTGTGATCCGACGTATTGGTGCATCTAAATAATCGAAACCTTCTTTTTGAATTCTGTACGTTATTTCAGATGATATAGAAGCAAATGGCCACTGCTCTTCAACTATTACTAAACGGTTGGTTTTCTTTACGCTTTCCAATATTGTTTGCCAATCAAGCGGTCGAATAGTACGAAGGTCAATTACCTCAGCAATAATGCCTTCTTTTTCTAACTCAGCGGCTGCACCAAGCGCCACTTTCATCATTTTATTAAATGAAACTATCGTTACATCTTTTCCTTCTTTCCTTACAACTGCCTTGCCCAATTCTATATAATACTCCTCTTCCGGTACGTCACTTTTTTCACCATACATTACTTCACTCTCCATAAAAACAACCGGGTCCTCTTCGTAGCGAATGGCTTGCTTTAATAAACCCTTAGCATCATATCCATTACTTACAGAAATCACTTTTAAGCCAGGTATATTGGCATATAAACTTTCAAAGGCAGTGGAGTGCTGTGCACCTAATTGTCCTGCCGAGCCATTGGGTCCGCGAAAAACAATAGGACAGGTAATCTGGCCACCACTCATTGCCAGCATTTTAGAAGCCGTGTTTAGAATTTGGTCTAATGCCAAAACAGCAAAGTTCCACGTCATATATTCCACAATAGGACGCAAGCCATTTTGGGCTGCACCTACTGCCACTGCTGTAAAACCTAATTCTGAAATAGGTGTATCTATTATTCGTTTTGGTCCAAATTCGGCTAGCATACCCTGGCTTACTTTGTAGGCACCATTGTATTCAGCTACCTCTTCTCCCATTAAAAAAACACGTTCATCGCGACGCATTTCTTCATTCATTGCTTCTCTTATGGCTTCTCTAAAAGGGATTTGTCTCATAACTATTCTAATTAATAAACGGTGGCAAAATTAGCAGAGCTATTGCATAAAACCTAAACAAAAAAGTAGCCTGCACCTATTATAGTTGTTGCGTTTTATTGGCCCCATTTTTATAATAATTATTAATCATATGGAAACATCGGAATGGGTTGGAATAATAGCAGGTGTATTGACGTCAATTTCTATGCTGCCGCAGCTTATTAAAATGATTAAAGAAAAGAAAGCTCAGGATGTATCCTTGTTGATGCTTTTGGTCTTAATTTTTGGTGTTGGACTATGGGTTGTTTATGGGTTTATGAAAAAGGATATTCCCATAATTGCTTCCAATAGCTTTTCCGTATTGATCAACCTATTAACTCTATTTTTCCGAATTCGGTATAAGGATAAATAATTTAAACCAAAGTGAATAACTCTCGTATTTAACTAAATAGTAGCCCGATTGAAAAATAAAATAAAGCCCTTCATTGAAGGGCTTTATTATTAAGTCTATTTTATTATTTACTAAACTGCTTCAATAACCATTGCAGAGGCTCCACCTCCCCCATTGCAGATACCCGCAGCGCCGTATTTACCACTATTTTGTTTTAATATATGGAGCAAGGAAACTACGATCCGCGCACCGCTACAACCTAAGGGATGACCAATAGAAACAGCTCCTCCATTTACGTTCACCTTAGCGGGATCTAAATTCATTTTCCGGGTGTTTACAATGCCTACCACACTAAAGGCTTCATTTAATTCTACAAAATCAATATCAGACATTTCTAATCCAGCCTTCTTTACTGCTTTAGGTACGGCAATGCTTGGTGTAGTAGTAAACCACTCTGGCTCCTGCTCCGCATCTGCGTAGCCGCGAACAATAGCTAAAGGTTTTATTCCCAACTCATCTGCCTTTTCTTTACTCATTAATAGCACCGCAGCAGCGCCATCGTTCATGGTGCTTGCATTGGCCGCTGTCACCGTACCTTCTTTTCCAAAAGCGGGTTTTAACCCAGCAATTTTATCAAATTTTACATTCCATGGTTCCTCATCTTTATCTACTATCACTTCTCCTTTTTTTGATGCAATAGTTACAGGAACCACTTCATCGTTAAACCTTCCTTCTTGCCACGCAGCCTGGCTGCGCTGATAACTTTCAGTTGCAAATGCATCCTGCTCTTCCCGGCTTATCTTATTATCTAAGGCCGTGGCGTCCGCTGCGCAACCCATAGCAAAATTGCTGTAGCAATCCGTAAGACCATCTTTTTGCAACCCATCAATGATTGATGTGGAACCATACTTATTTCCCCACCGCATATTTTCTACGTAAAAGGGAACATTACTCATGCTTTCCATACCACCAGCAACTACAATATCTGCATCACCTAATAAAATACTTTGTACTCCCTGAGCTATAGCTTTCATTCCACTAGCGCACACTTTATTGATAGTTGTGCATATCACTTTGTCTGGCAGACCAGCATATTTCGCGGCTTGTCGTGCCGGTGCCTGCCCTGTGTTAGCTTGCAATACGCAACCCATTAATACTTCATCAACCATATCCGGTGCTATTCCTGCTTTTTCTACAGCAGCTTTAATTACAGTAGCTCCCAGTTTGGTTGCCGGTACTTCTTTTAATACACCACCAAACGACCCAACAGGAGTTCGGACGGCAGAAACGATATAAACTTGTTTATCCATATAGTATTTATTTGCGCCGCAAAGGTACAGAATGTAGGTTCCACAAAGTACCATCTCAGCTTATGTTAGCAATCATGAAAAGCAAATTTAATGTGGTTAAATTTCAAGCCACCTATTAGCAACCAACTTACCGATACTTTTGTACAAACAAAGGAAATGGAAGGAAAAGTGGATTATCAATTAATTATTATTGGTGGAGGACCTATAGGTATTGCTTGCGCTCTTGAAGCAAAAAAATGGGGGATTGATTACTTGATATTGGAAAAAGGCCCTCTTGTAAATTCGATATTTAATTATCCGGTAAACATGACTTTTTTTTCAACCTCAGAACGGCTGGAAATAGGAGACGTTCCTTTTATTTCCAACAATCCAAAACCTACAAGATCGGAAGCATTGGAATATTACCGACGAGTAGCCTTGGATAAAAATGTAATTATTCACCTTTTTGAAACAGTAGAAAAGGTAACAACTACTGATGGTGCACACATTATAAAAACAAATAAAAGTATATACAAAGCAACCCATGTAATAATAGCCACAGGATTTTACGACATTCCATTTTTATTAAATGTACCGGGTGAAAATTTACTGAACGTGAAACATTATTATGATGACCCACACTTTTATGCCTTCCAAAAAGTAGTGGTAGTTGGTGGCAGCAATTCAGCCGTAGATGCAGCATTGGAAACCTGGCGAAAAGGGGCTTCTGTAACTATGGTGGTACGCAATAATGAGATAGGAAACAGGGTAAAATATTGGGTAAAACCAGACATTGAAAACAGGATAAAGGAAGGATCAATTACCGCATATTTCAATTCACGTCTTTTAAAAATAGAACCGAAAAGTGTAGATATACAAACGCCGGAGGGAATATTAACTATTGAAAATGACTGGGTGCTTGCCATGACAGGCTACCAACCAAATTTGCTCTTTTTAGAACAAATGGGAATTCAATTAAGTAATGATGCCGTACGCAAACCTGTATATAATGAAGACACCCACGAAACAAATATTAAAAATATTTATCTCGCAGGCGTCATCTGTGGTGGTATGAATACGCACCGGTTGTTCATTGAAAATTCAAGAGAGCATGCAATGAAAATTATTGGGAAAATAAGATTAGAACTATGAGTCCTATTCTTCTTCTTTATTATTTACAAATGAAAGGCGGGTGAACTCAGAACCATTAAAGATCTTAGCAAACTCAAGATTTTTGGATTTATTCCATTCTTCCAAATTGCGTTTGTTTACTATGCGCCAGAAGTTTTTAGATTTAAGGTCGGAATAATCTGTAGTTGTTTTAGCGATTATACCTCTAATAGAATTTCTTTTTTTAAAATCAATTTTGATTGATTTGTTCAGGGGAATTGGATCTCCCTCAACGAACTTTTCTATTTGTTCCACTGTCATAAAAATGAAGGTAAGTTTTAATTTAAAAACAAACCGTTAAAAAATGGCAAATTTGCGTTCGTTCTGCCTCAAAAGTTGTATATGATATAAGTAAGTAGTCACTATAAAATTCAAGAATAAAATTTATTATTTATCATTAAATTAATAATGAGGAACTATTACAAATCAAAAACAATTGGTTTGTTCACAAGCTCATAAACTTCATTTAATACACTTGCATTTATAAAACGGATTCCATGTCGTTTTACACTTCCATAATCTTCATGAATGTGGCCATACACATGCACTTTCGGTTTTACTTCCAGCACTCTTTGCAGTAAGTTTTTACAACCAACATTTTGCTCATTGATCACCATATCCAAAATACCGTAAGGAGGTCCATGCGTGAGTAGCACGTCCGTGTCATTTGGTATTTTCTGCCAATGCCTATCTAATAATTCACCTCGCCTTTCATTAAAAGCCCAATTAAAAAACCAGGGAGTATAAGGTGAGCCCCAGATTTTAATGCCTTCTACTTCAGTGCCCTCATCCTTGAGGTAGGTAATGCTGTCGGGTAACAGCATTTTAATTTTCGCTGCTTTTTCTTTTTCAAAATAAAAATCGTGATTACCGGCGATGAAAATTTTGTGTTTAAAGTCCTGCTTGGCAAACCACTTTATAAAATCTTCCACTTCAGATTCTTTTCCCTTATAACTTATATCACCCGCATGAATAAGCACATCGCCCTTGGGAAGTTTTAAACTTTGATGCCTGCAATGTGTATCTGATATAGCAACAAACTTCAACTTAAAATTTTTTCTGCAGGTGATTTAATAAATAGGGAGAAAGGAAATTTCCTCGATAAACGCAATGAAATTAATTACTTTTTTATTCGCTAATATTTAATTTAGGAATAGCCATTTTGTTTTTTGCATGAGGCTTTATCCACTACTTTTCTTTTGGATGTTTATGGTCAATCTATTTTTCTTCATTATTTGATACGCCAGTATTTTTTCATTTACCTGATATGGTATAAGATTTTAATAGTTATTAATTATTCAATTTGCATTTTTTATGCCACTAAATTTTACTCAATGAGGTTTCCTTTTTTTCGAAAGATAGCGGTGCTGTTTTTACTTATTAATCTGTGGTATTCCAAATCATTTGCACAACAAGATTCTATCATAGAAATAAATTTACAAGAGGTCATTATAAAAGCATTTGAACAAAATCAAAAACTAAAAAATGTTCCGGCAGCAGTTAATTATATTGGTCGTCGTGCCTTGGATCGGTTTAATCCAGCATCAATAGTTGCTGCCATAAATAGCACACCGGGTGTGCGCATGGAAGAGCGGTCACCTGGTAGTTACCGGATCAACATTCGTGGTAGCTCGTTGAGGGCCCCATTTGGTGTACGAAATGTAAAGGTTTACTACAATGATCTTCCCATTACGGATCCTGGGGGCACTACTTATTTAAATGCATTGGGCTTCTACAATTTTAATACAATTGAAATAATAAAAGGACCTGGAAGCAGCCTCTATGGAGCAGGCACGGGAGGTACAATGCTTATTGAAAGTTTATCCCCTTCCGAAGAAAATGGTATAAAGGCAGACTATTCATTGGGAACTGGAAAATTGAATAATAATTATGTAGCCGTTACCTCAGGAAATGAAAACTTTAAGAGCCGCATTAGTTACCAGCATCAAACTTCTGATGGATATAGAAATCAAAGTAGTCTTCAGAGGAATGTGGTTAGCTGGAATGCAAACTTTAACCCCTCTCCAAAGCAACTATTGAAATTTACATTTTTGTACAGTGATCTTTATTACCAAACACCTGGCGCCTTAACCTTTCTAGAATATGGAAAGGATCCAACTGCAGCCCGGCCTTCTTCCGGAGCGTTTCCTGGGGCAGAACAAAGTGGTGCTGCCATTTATCAAAAAACCTTTTTTGCAGGAGCCTCCTTTAAACAAAAATTAGGCGATAAATTTTCCAACACCACCGGGTTGTATGGCATGTACACAGACTTTCGCAATCCGGCCATCCGCAATTATGGCCGCAATACAGAACCACACTTTGGAGGCCGTTCCGTTTTCACTTTCCGCGAGCCGCTTTCCCATGGGTTCATTTCCATGAATATAGGTGGCGAATGGCAGCAAAATTTATCTTCATTTGGGATCTATAAAAACGTAAATGGTCAACCCGATTCGATGCGCACGATAGATGAAGCTTCTAATAAACAAGCTTTTATTTTTGGCCAGGTAAACTTCCAATTTAAAAATTGGACACTCACAGCGGGGACAAGTATCAATCAAAATAAATTACGGTTTAAACGCTTGTATCCTATTCCGATTCCATTGCAATACAGAAAGTTTAATAATAAGGCTACTCCCCGCTTTGCCTTGTTAAAGAGCATTAATAAATTTACCTTTTACACCAGTGTTGCTAAAGGGTTTTCACCACCTGCCACGGCCGAATTGTTGCCCACTGGCAGTGCCATTAACCTTGATTTAAAACCAGAAAATGAAATCAGTTATGATGTTGGTTTCCGGGCAGATTTATCTGATTTTTATTTAGATGTGAACGTTTTTACTTTTTCACTAACAAATACTATTGTGCAACGAAGAGATGCCGGAGGTGGAGAATTTTTTTTGAATGCGGGCAAAACAAAACAAAGCGGAGTAGAAACCTACCTAAACTTTAATTTTTTAAAATCATCTTCGACTTTTAAACAAAGTTTATTATGGCTCAGCCATACTTATAATCACTTTCAGTATAAAGAATTTAAGCAACTGACTCTGGATTTTGGAGGTAAAAAAATCCCTGGAACTGCTCCGCAAACATTAGCTGCCGGTTTAGATATTGCAGGTTCATCCTTATTTTTTGCTGCTATCACATATTACTACAGCGATAAAATTCCATTATCTGACGCGAACACCATTTATGCAAAAAACTATCATTTACTTGGAAGCAAGTTTGGTTACCAAAAAGTAGTTCACCAAAAAGTATGTTTAAAATTATTTGCAGGAGTAGAAAATATATTAAATCAAAAATATAGCTTGGGCAACGATTTGAATGCATTTGGTGGCCGCTATTTCAATGCCGCTCCATTGCGTAATTATTATGCAGGATTAAGTGTGCAATTAAAAACTAAAAAAGTAAAATAAGCCGCAAAGTTCCTGATCTAAATATACTTTGCTTTTGTACCCTTCATAGTACTGGAATAGGTATTAATTTGATTATTTAATTTTTTAAAAAGAATAATTTCTATTTTATAATAACGCTTCCAATTTTTTTAGAAAGTTCCATTTCCAGGTTTTTTAAATGTTGATGGGTAAGCCAAAGGGACGGATTGTTTTTGGGGTCATCATGCTCCATATCTGCAATGTTTTCCAACAATAATCGTTTGATTTTTCTGAGCTTGATCTGATTGAGCGCCAACTCTACTTCATTGATGGTTTTATCTTCCTGCGTTTTTAAATAATTAGACAAATGATCTTCATTTCCCCTGCTAATTGTTTTTAAAAAGCTTTTATAATCTTGTTGAAACAAATTATTTTGATAACCGGTTGACTGCCCTATATCCTTTTTCCAACGATAGCTCAATTCATATGGAAAATAAAGTAAAGCCACAACGAGTGTACTCAATACCTGATCTTCATTGTATATAAAAAAGTTTTTATCTACTGTATCTGATTTACTTGATTCTTCTTTGTAAGTATGAATTAATTTTTTAACTGCAGCATTTTCAATCAAGTCTTCCTCTGGTAGTTCTGCCAAAATAAATTCATCAATACGTTGTGTTTCATTCCATGCCTTAGTGCCATGCTCCAGCAATACCCTAGCTATTTCCCGCTCTTGCAAGTCGTCTTTAAAAAGTAGATTATATGTTTGATCATCAAATTCAGTGGCTGCTCCTTTGCGTGCATTTTCTTCATGATACTTTGCTTCGTCAAAAGGCAGTTTATTTTCAACTAAAGAAACTCGATTTCGTATAAATTTATTAACCAAAGCTGTAAAGCCTCCTTCATCAATGTGAAGAATTTGGGCGCATTGCCTTATGTATTCTTGTTGCTTTGTAAAGTCTTCAGTTCGGTCAATCTTTGCAATCGTTTCTGCTACTGTATTGACTACTTCAGATTTTTTATTAGCATCTGATCCGGCATCTTTTAAGGATACCTCCAGCAAGAAGAGTACAAAGTCTTTCTTATTACCTGCAACAAATTTTTGGAAGGCATCACTACCTATCTTTTGTACATAGCTATCAGGATCTTCACCACCGGGTATGAGAACTAGTTTTACATTTAATCTTTCTTCCAAAGCCATATCCAGACCACGCAACGCAGCTTTGATGCCTGCTGCATCTCCGTCATAAATGATGGTAAGATTCTTTGTGTATTTTTTGATCAGGCGTAGCTGGTCCTGCGTTAATGAAGTGCCTCCACTTGCTACCACATTTTCAATTCCTGATTGATGAAGAGATACTACATCCGTATACCCTTCTACCAGCAAACATTCATCTGCACGGTCTATGGCATGCCTTGAAAAATAGATTCCATATAGAATTTTACTTTTTAAATACAACTCATTTTCCGGGGTATTAATGTATTTAGGAGCCTTGTCATTTTTCTTTATAAGTCGGGCACCAAACCCAATTATCTTACCCGTAGGATTATGGATCGGAAAAATTATTCTATCCCGGTAGTTATCTGCCAACTGTTCATTTCGTTCTACCACCAGTCCTGCCTTTTGCAAAAGTTCCGGATTGAATTGTTGGGCCAATGCAGCACTACTAAAAGATGTTCGGCTATCTAATGCATAGCCTACTCCAAACTTTTGCAAGGTGTTTTCTGAGAACCCACGTTGCAACATATAAGTTAATCCAACAGCTCTTCCCTCCTCTGTATCAAAAAGATTTGATGCATAAAATTTTTGAGCAAAACTGTTGATGATAAATAAGCTTTCTGACAGTTGTTGCTTTTGAATTACTTCTGGGGATGCCTGCGTTTCTTCAAGATCAATATTGTACTTTTTAGCTAACCAGCGGAGCGATTCTACATAATTAATTTTTTCATGCTCCATTAAAAAAGAAATACTATTTCCGCTTTTACCACAACCAAAACATTTAAAAATTTCTTTAGCTGGAGACACTGTGAAGGATGGAGATTTCTCGTGATGAAAAGGACATAGACCTAAATAATTGGCCCCTCTTTTTTTAAGCTTTACAAACTCTCCTATTACTTCCAACACATTGATGCGGGAAACGATTTGCTGGATGGAAGAAGGGGATATCATTTGGTGCAAATATAGAATGCTGATTACTTAATTATAAGATAAGAAAAGGGTAAATGAAAACTCTTAGTTAATAAAGTCATTAAATAAAACCTGCTCTAAACCTTTCTATAGTTAGTCTATCAAAACAATACGTTCAACTAATAAAAGGACATTAAAATCGAATAATATTCTTCTTTTAATAAATTTTATTATAGTTTGTTCGTCCAAACCTTTTATAAACCAATAATGTTCATCCCTATGCATGCTTACTTTCGTAATCACCAGCTTTATTTAGCTGGAAAGTCAACTTGGCTCGATGCCCAGATTGTAAAAAACAGTCGCAGGGCATTAATGAAAATTGAAAGCCTGAATTTACTGATTCAGTCAGACGATTCCATTGAACAAACAGCTATGGTAGAAAAATTAGTAAAAGACACTTTGCTAACTCCAGTTTCAAACAAATTGGTTATGCGCCAGGAAGGTTTTTTTACAGCCAATCTTTCTAATTAAGAATTAAAAAAATTTAAAAGCCACACCCAAAAGTGTGGCTTTTTTTATGGAACCTTTTTACAAAAAAACAGCACCTGTAAACAGTGCTGTTTCATTTATTAGTTTAATTGGATTAAGCTACTTTATTATATTTTCTTACAGTTTTGCGCTTTGTTGTTTCCCTTAAAAACACCACTTCATTTTCATCAAAAGGTTCACCATTGGGACGAAATATATCATGAAACCAAATAGGTGGTTCGCTCTCATAATTTTTTTGCCAGGAATCCCAAGGACAATGAGTTTGAGATTTCCCTGCTACTAAGCCCCAACTGTATGCTCCTACTTTCTCTTTTTTTAAAAGTGGTAAAATGGTTTTAAAAGTACAATCAAAAGGACGGGCCATATATTCAGTACACATTAATGGCCGGTTGTATCTCTTAAGTTGTTTTATTCTTTTTTTGATTCCTTTCTTGTTTTCATAGCAGTGAAAACTTATAATATCTGAATGAGTAAACATATAGTTATCCAAAGCAGTTAGCTTTGTATGTTCACTCCAATCATATTGCCAGGGGGCCATTGTAATGGGTTGAATAGGATCAATGACACGAACCCAATTAATGGTCTTCCTCAGCAACCGCATGGATAGTTCTGCCTTATGCAAAGCATATTCATCGTCCTTGTAACTGGCTATATTCATATTGTCCGGCTCATTGAACAAATCCCAAATCAAAATGCGTTCATCATTTTTAAAATAAGAAACTATACCGGTTACATAACTATGCAATTCATCGTAGCGATCTATATTGTTTAAAACGTCAAATCCCGGACATTGCACCCAACCTGAGTTGTGTACATTTAATTTAGGTTCGGGTTGTTTGCCCAATTTTGGATGAGGATCCCACACAGCGTCAAATAAAACAAACATTGTTTTGATACCATTGCGGTTTGCAATCGTTAAAAATTGATCTATGCGGTTAAGAAAACCCTGAGAGTCCTGGTTCCATAAAAGATGATGAAGAAAAACACGAATGGTATTAAAACCTAGGTCAGCTGCCCAACTTAATTCTTTGTTTATAATAAAGGGATCGAAAGAGTCGGCTTGCCACATTTCTAATTGATTGATAGCAGTGCCGGGTATGTAGTTACAACCAACCTGCCATTGATTTTTTTCAAACCAATCCTGTGCTCTTTCCGGCGACCATCGATAAGTCAATTCTGGATCATGCTCCATTGTAGCAGTTAAAATTTCATTGGGTAACATATGGTTTTTTTTAGATTAGGATTAAGAAGTGTTTCCACTTCTATGACTCAAAATAAGAGCAATGTTTAAGATTGTCAACCTTCTAATCGGGCTTATTTTGTTTATTATCGATGAAGTGTGTTTTTTAATGGATGAACTAAGGTTTTTGGCTTTTAATGAAAAGAATCTTTGTTAAAGGCTTATTTTCAAGCAATTATATTTTTAATATTTTAAATTAGTTGTATATGGAAAACAAAAAAATTATTGATTCCATCACAGAAGCTTTTAAAACGCTTTCCTCCCAAAAGCCGCTTATTGTACGCTCACCAGGGCGGGTTAATCTTATAGGAGAACATACAGATTACAACGAAGGTTTTGTGCTGCCCGCTGCAGTGGACAAGGCAATTTATGTAGCTGTAACTAAAAGACCGGATCAAAAAATTGTATTGTTTTCTTGTGAATACAATGAACATTATGAGGTGATGATGGAAGATATGGCTCCTACTAAAAAAGGATGGCCAAATTATATATTGGGAGTAGTGGCGCAACTAAAAGAAAACAAACATTCAATAAGTGGGTTTAATCTTTCCTTTGACGGAGATGTGCCTGTGGGCGCTGGCATGTCCTCCTCTGCGGCAATAGAGTGTGCTGTTGTATTTGCTCTCAATACATTATTTGAATTGGGGATCGACAAAAAGAAAATGGTGCAAATGACGCAAAAAGCAGAACATGAATATGCAGGTGTAAAGGTTGGTATCATGGATATGTTTGCAAGTATGTATGGTAAAAAAGATCATGTAATAAAATTGGATTGTCGTTCGCTTGACTATGAATATGTGCCATTAGATTTAAAAGAGTACAAGATTTTATTATTGAATACCAATGTGAAGCACTCCTTAGCATCATCAGCATACAACAAAAGAAGAGAGCAATGTGAGGAAGGGGTAGCGCTTGTAAAAAAGCATCATCCTGAAGTGCATAGCTTACGTGATGTCACTATGGAAATGCTGGACAAATATGTAAAAGATGTAGATACTGTAATTTATGATCGATGTAAATATGTAATAGAAGAAAATGAGCGATTGCTGCATGCTTGCGAGGATTTAAAAAAAGGAAATATCGAATCCCTTGGAAAGAAAATGTTTGAGTCTCATGAAGGGCTTAGCAAACTTTATGACGTAAGTTGTAAAGAACTTGATTTTCTGGTGGATCATGTAAAAAATAATCCTGCTGTACTGGGTGCCAGAATGATGGGTGGCGGATTTGGTGGTTGTACTATTAATATTGTTAAGGAAGATGCTATCGATTCACTTATTGAGGTTACAGCTGCTGCATATAAAAAGGAAATGAATCTTGAGCTCACTCCTTATACAGTAGATATTGAAGATGGTACCTCATTAATTGAAGTTTAATTTTTATTCAATTAATAATAGTGATAAAAAAAGACCCTTATAACTTAAGGGTCTTTTTTACTAATGTAATTAAATATCAACTCATGATTGTAATTGCTTTTCTTCTTCACCAATTTCTACCTTGTCTAAATTTTGCTCCTGCATGATCTTTTTAAAGGTGGTCAATGCCTGAGCTACTACCTGATCCATATTATAATATTTGTACGTTGCTAATCGACCTACAAAATAAGTATTGGTTTCAGCAAGCGTGAGTTGCTGATACTTTTTATAAATTTCCGCATTCTCAGGTCTTGGTACCGGATAATAAGGGTCTCCCTCCGCTTTAGGAAATTCATAAACAATTGCTGTTTTATGATGCTTCTGTCCTGTCAAATATTTGAAATCTGTAATTCTTGTGAAGGCCTGTTCATTGGGGTAATTGATGGTGCCCGTTGATTGAAAATATTCCTGATCTATAGTTTCAAATTTAAACTCTAAAGAACGATAAGGAAGCTTACCATAACAGAAATTAAAGTACGCATCAACAGGTCCACTATAAATTAATTTATTGTGAGGAATTATATCGATTACTTCTTTGTAATCTGTATTCAACATCACCTTTATATTGGGATGTGAAAGCATTTTTTGAAACATGGCTGTATAACCATGCAGGGGCATTGCCTGGTAAGTATCTGTAAAATAACGGTCGTCACGGTTGGTTCGAGTGGGTACTCTTGCCGTCACACTTGCATCCAATTCAGATGGATCTAATTCCCACATTTTTCGTGTGTAACCTCTAAAAAATTTTTCATACAATTCGCGGCCTACTTTGCTAACTACTACGTCTTCAGATGTTTTAACGCGAGTTACTGGTTCTGCCTTTGAAGCAAAAAAATCTTCTACCTGCGAGCTATTTAAATTTAACCCGTATAGTTGATTTATAGTATTTAAATTAATAGGTATCGGCACTTGCTGTCCGTCCACATTGGCCAGAACTTTATGTTCGTAAGGACGCCATTCGGTAAACTGATCTAAATACTCAAAAACATCTTTGCTATTCGTATGAAATATGTGAGGACCGTATTTATGTATTAATAATCCGTCGTTGTTGTAATAATCAAATGCATTACCTGCAATATGCTCGCGCTTATCAATAATTAGAATCTTCTTTCCTGCTTGTGTGGCCAACCGCTCTGCTAATACGCAGCCGGCAAATCCTGCTCCTACAATGAGGTAATCAAACATATGCTTTCTCTTTATTTTTTGTTTTAGTTTTAGTAGGAACTATTATTTTATTTTCAATGTGCTTTACCATTTCAGACCAGGTTCTATCCCATGAATTTCCGGATAAAAATGCATCAACTTTATTAAGCCATGTTTTAGAATTCCTTCTTTTTAATATGGCGTCGCCATGCTTGATGAAAGATTTTACATCAGCAGCTATTTTCACTAATTTATTATCTGCATAAGGAGATACAACATCTTGAATTGGTGTTGAAATGACCGGTTTACCTGCAGCCAGGTATTCAGGGGTTTTAGTAGGGCTAATAAACTTGGTAGATTCATTCATGGCAAATGGAATGGTTGCCACATCCCATCCTGCTAAATACTGTGGTAGCTCTTTATAACTTTTGCCTCCTAAGTAATGAATATTTTTATTTTGCGGGAGTGTTGCAGGGTCAATTTTTACGACCGGGCCTATTATTACAAATTGCCAATCTGGCCGTGCAGTAGCTGCCTTGCCTATAAGGTCAATATCTAAGCGCTCGTCTATTACACCAAAAAAACCAAAACGTGGATGAGGAATATTTTCCTGATCCCTTGGCTCTTCTTTCATTACTCTGGCAGTTGCAAAATGATCTTTGTCAATACTACTTGGGAAAGGGTAAATATTTTTATGACTTGTTTTTTTTGATTCATAAATACTATAGCCACCAGTAAATACAACATCTGCTTTTTTCAATAATATTTTTTCATTCAATTTTAATGCGGGAGGGGCAAACTTGAACGCTGCCAATTCATCCATACAATCATATACCGTTACTTCTGGATTCAGATGATTAGTAAATGGCACAGCCATAGGTGTATAATACCATGAGAAATAACGGTTAATATCCATGACAGATATTAAATTATTAATCATCTCTTTTTGCTTTGCTTCTACTTGCTCAGGAGATAGGCCATGAGGTAAATGAGGAACTACTACATATACATTATCATTCGATTTATTAATATGTAGCTTCTCTGCTGCATCATGAAAGATTGGTTCTTCTACATAAAAAACCCGAGTGTAATTGGCAAAACGACTTAATAAATGTTGCGGACGTTGGTAAACAAAATCCCAACGTAGATGTGAAAAACAAACCAAGTCAATTTCATTTAGAAATTGCAAGGAAGCGGATATTTTATTCTCTATCATATTCTAATAAGTACTATTTATATGCCAACTAAATTTTGAATTTGATCTGTAATTATTTTATAATAAAAAATTAATGTGTGTAGAAATTATTCCTCTAACACTAAACAATTTCTTAGGCATTGCATTAAAATTTAGGGACATCCTTTGAATCAATAATTTTTGTTACCAGTTCAAAC
>JBDSBL010000065.1:0-9885 GCA_039921625.1 Chitinophagaceae bacterium | reverse complement strand
AGGAGCCTGGAACACCTACCCTATCTCAAGGACAGAGGAAGTAGATGGCGGAGGAATAGGATACAGTAAAAAATGGATTGGTTACTCTTATCCTGGTGGCAAGGAAAATACATTCGTGATGCGCATGGCAGATGCTAAAGCTGGAAAACCAACTACCATTTACCATTTTAAAGGCAGCTTAGGTCACCCTGTTTTCATGCAGGATGCTATTGATGATCTCTATTTTTTCAATATTGAAAGAGATGAATTTGTAATAAGAAAGGTAACAGAAGGTGCAGATGGACAGCCTTATTGCGAGATTGTATCCAAAAAAGCACATGGATTAAAGAACATGAGGCAGCCACCTCAATCGCCACAAAAAGAATCGACTCAAAAAGTATCAAGCGGTGACCGAAACCCTAAGAACGTAGTCTATCAAAGTGGCAGTATCTGGTTTTCACAAGCGGTAAATTATAACAACCGTTCGGCGGTGCAGTGGCATCAAATCAATGCAAGCACAGGCAATATAATTCAGACAGGTATGATTGCTAACGACACTTCTAATTATATACAAACAACGATTGCCGTCAATAAAAAATCAGATGTGCTGATAGGTTTTCAAGAGGTAAATAGCAGTTCGTTTATTAGTCCCCGGTTTGCCTACAGAAAGCGCAAAGACAAGAAGGGAACAATTAGAAAAATAGTGCGTGCCGGCGAAGGTAAAGGTGCCACAGACGGCACATCCTGGGGAGATTACAGCGGCAGTGTCATTGATGGTGATAACCTCCGCGACCTATGGACCATTCAAAGTATTGCCAACGAAAAAGGAAAGGGAGAAACCGTTATTATAAAAGTTCCTTTTTAATAAAATTGGAAGAAAATTTTATTAAGGTTATTTCCTTGAATTAAGGATACATTTTTGGCGAAGCAAAAGAATTGCTTCGCCATTTTTATATTTATTAATGCAATCTGAATCAGTATATAAAGAAGTTCTTTTACACCAAAAAAGACCAGGCAATATGATTAAAAGTTTTTCTTATTTCCGACAACTATATCTACTTCTCTTTTTTAGTTTAGGTATCATAAATAATGCAGCAACTCAATCAAAACCAAACATTGTATTTATTTATGCCGATGATCTTGGCTATGGAGATGTAAGCGCATATGGTGCTACTAAAATTCACACACCAAACATAGATAAGTTGGCGCAAAATGGGTTACTCTTTACCAATGCACACGCCTCTTCTGCTACCTGCACCCCATCACGGTATTCCTTGCTTACCGGAGAATATGCGTGGCGAAAAGAAGGAACTGCTATTGCTCCCGGAAATGCTTCTTTAATTATTGATCCCAATATCCTAACTCTACCCCGCATGTTGAAAAATATGGGGTATCAAACGGGTGCAGTAGGCAAGTGGCATTTAGGGCTTGGTGGCAAGGGCGGCCCCGATTGGAATGGTATTATAAAACCAGGTCCTTTGGAGATTGGCTTTACCTACTCTTTCATTATTCCTGCAACATTGGACAGAGTTCCAACTGTATATCTGGAAAATCATAAAGTAATAAACCTTGATGGTAAAGACCCTATTACAGTAGATTACAAAAAACCGGTAGGACCAGAACCAACAGGAAAAGATCATCCGGAATTATTAAAAATGAAACCTTCTTTTGGCCACAACCAAACCATAGTCAATGGCATTAGTCGCATTGGTTATATGAGTGGGGGCAAGTCGGCACTGTGGAAAGATGAGGACGTAGCAGATACCTTGACATCCCGTGCCATACAATTTATAGAAGCGCAAAAAGCTTCTCCATTTTTTCTATATTTTGCCTCCGGCGATCCCCATGTTCCCCGGTCGCCGCATCCACGCTTTGTAGGGAAAAGTGGCATGGGCCCACGTGGGGATGCTATATTGCAATTAGACTGGTCAGTAGGAGAGCTTGTAGCAGCCATTAATAATCATGGTTTGGCCAGCAATACCATCATTGTTTTCACCAGCGACAATGGTCCGGTATTAGACGATGGATATCAGGATAGAGCAGTTGAATTATTAGGCGGACACAACCCATGGGGACCTTTTAGAGGTGGTAAGTATAGTGTATTTGAAGCAGGCACACGGGTACCTTTTATAGTAAGCTGGCCTGGAAAAGTAGCCGCTGGAAAAATTTCAAAAGCATTAATTAGTCAGGTGGACATGACGGCTTCACTCGCTGCTTTATCTGGACAAAAACTTAGTAAGGGTGATGCCCCCGATAGCTATAATATTTTAAATGCTTTATTAGGTAAATCAAAAAGAGGCCGCTCCTCGGTTGTAGAGCATGCGGGCACGCTGGCAATTATAAAAGGAAATTGGAAATACATAGAACCTTCTTCGGGCCCCACAAAAGCAATACCTGAAAATATAGAATTGGGCAACGACCAAGTACGACAGCTATACAACATAAAAAGAGACCAGGGAGAACGAAAGAATGTAGCTTCAACGCATCCTTCTAAGGTTAAAAAAATGGAAGGTTTGCTTCAAACTATAAAGGGAAAGGATACTGATAACAAATAATAATATCTACTTTAATCGGCACCTCTCAATTTTTAAAAAAGAACTTTCAAATAAAGTAGTTTTTTCCAGATGCTGTTACAGTCTTAAATTTAATAAAGAATAAGGTGCAGCTACATGTTGCGGCATTGCCACCCAACGTGGGAAATGGACCGTCGTGACTAATGTACCACCTGAGAAAGGACGAAAGCCTGTTTAAAAAATAAAATTCAGTCAATTAAAGTATCGTTGGCTAACCAAGTAAAATGCTTTTCACCGGATCATTGAAAGAAAATTTTTGGCTTTCATCTCTAGCTGTAGAGAATTGCGATTTATTAAAACAAGCCATCAAAACCGGACTTACAATTTTTTGGAATTTGGAAAACGATTCCACTCTTTCTATTGATGGCATTGAATATTCTTTAAAGAAAAATCAAATTGTTTTTCTTACAGAGTTTCATAAGCTTCAGATTGACAAAATAAATGAATCGAGGTTATTGCGCTTTAACCGCCCATTTTACTGTATCAATCATAATAGCGACGATGATTGCAATGGCATTCTTTTTTTTGGAGCCGCACAAGTTCCCATCATACAATTGCCCGAAAATGAGGTAGCCAATTTTAATGCGGTATGGGCAATGCTTTATAAAGAAATGCAGTCAACGGAAGACATGCAAATTGATATGCTTCGCACCATGCTCAAGCAGTTGGTAATACTTTGTACTAGACTGCATAAAGAACAGAACCACAATGGCCACTTTGAAAAAGCGAAACTCGATATCGTACGACGGTTTAATTCCCTGGTTGAAATAAATTATAAAACTATACATGGCGTTGCAGGGTATGCCGAACTTCTAAATAAATCTCCAAAAACACTTTGCAATTTTTTCTTCCAGTTCAATCAAAAAACTCCACTTCAAATTATACAGGAACGATTACTTCTTGAAGCTAAAAGACTGTTACTTTATACGGATAGAACGATAAAGGATATTACCTACGAGTTAGGGTTTGAAGATATTCAAACATTTAGCCGCTTCTTTAAAAACAAAGAAGGAACGTCTCCTAAAGAATTTCGCCAAAAAATAGAACCTAAATGCTAGCGAGGTAAAATTGCCAATTTATCGGGCAATCCAGTCTAACCTGCAGGCCTTGACTGTAGCCACCTTTGCATTGTTACTTTATTAATCACCTCAAATAAAAACAATGACGAAGTTTAATGTACCTACAATTGATGAAGTCAGTACTAACAATAAAGCCGTATTCGATTGGTTAAAAAAGGCTGTTGGTTTTGTACCCAACATTTATGCGCTCATGGCTTATTCTGACACCGCATTAGAAACTTATTTAGCATTTGAAAATGCTCCTACTTCCTTTTCAAAAAAAGAAGTTGAACTAATCAAACTGGTTATTAGCGAGGAAAATGGTTGCCAATATTGTGTAAGTGCGCATACGCTTTTTGGCGAGAAGAATGGTTTGAGTAAAGATCAAATGCTTGAGATAAGAAATGGTTCCGCTTCCTTTAACAGTAGGCTAAATTCGTTAGCCGGCATTACCAAAGAAATTACAGCAAACAAAGGCCACGCTTCTGATAATGCCGTACAAAATTTTTTTAGTGCAGGTTATACAAAAGGTGCTTTGGTTGAGTTGGTTCAATTGGTAGCCATTATGATAGTGACCAATTATCTAAATAACCTGACGCAAATACCAATTGATTTTGCACTCGCTCCCCCATTACAAGAATTAGCAATTTAAAATTTCCTATTTCTATATTTCTTAAAAACGCCTACATAAAAATGTAAAACATAAAATCATGAAACATAAATTAATTCTACTGACAACACTTACACTTTGCACGTTTTTAATTTTTTCTGGTTGCAAAAAAAATAATGATAATAATAACAGGAAAACGATTGGTTATTTATATACTACCACAAATGGAGAAGGTATCAACCAGGTAGTTAGATTTTCGCGTTTTGAAGATGGCTCACTGGCGGACGAAACTGCTTATACAACCAATAGTAAAGGTGGCGCAAATGTGAATGCCGGAGGGGATGCCCATGGTGACTTTGATGCACAGGGTGCTGTTCAAATTATTGGTGATTATTTATTAAATGTAAATGCTGGAGGCAATACTGTTTCCCTCTTTTCTTTAAATAGATCTTCAGGAGATTTGGCCTTTAAAAGTAACACGCCATCCGGTGGTACAAGACCCGTCAGTATTGCTTATACTAAAAAAACCGGCAGCTCCAATGAGTATTGGGTGGTGGTAGGAAACCAATGGAATAATCCAAATGTTCAAAAGGACGGTAAGGAAATTGAACGGTATCCTAACAATGCTTTTTTTACACAGGATCTTAAAAAGCCCGATGCATCTGACATGGAAAGAAACATACAGCTGTTTACATTTAATTCTTCTTTAGGTACACTTAAGCCTGAGAAGTTATTGGATAATTATGTTAGAGAAAACGGAGGTCCTACCACAGTTAGTTTTAGCGACGACGGTACTAAGCTTGCAGTAGCTACCTGGGGTATTGCGCACTTCAATACGCAAAAAACATCTCTTGACGAACAGCATCCCAGCCGTGTATATGTATACAATTTCTCTAATGGCAATGTAACCGGCAGACGTTATTTTGAAGAGGCAGGTATAGCGGGTACTATTGGTTTTAGCTGGGCAAAAGGCAGCAATAACCGAATATATGTTTCCAACTTTAATCTTATTCCTACCAAACGGGATAATAGCGTAACGGTGTTAACAGACAATTCGGGCACTGTTATAAAATCAGCTAATTATAGTGTTACATCCGGAACAGGCATTACTGAATCTTGCTGGACAGCATTGAACTCAACGGGTGAAAAATTGTATGTTGCCAGCTTTGCCACCAACCTTATTTCCACCTTCAATAGCAATTCGTCGGGGTTGACTTATTCTGCCTTTGAAGCAAGAGGCGGTGTAGCTCCAGCTGGAGATTCTAAAGACATTTATATTACTCCTGATGACAGGCATCTTTACAATTTAGGAGCATTTCAATCTTTTTCAATTAATGGTTTTACCATCACTGGAAATAGCGTTAATTACAAATCGCAGACTTTTTTAAGTACCACTGCTGCTGGTGCAGGCACTCCCGGTAAATATAATTTTTTAGGATTGATGGGATATGATATAAAGTAAACAGTACCAATTAATGATCATCGTCATGCTTCCTTAATGTGACGATGATCTTTTGATTTTTACCAATTACTATTTGGTTGCCACACTGCTTGTAAACGCTAAGCCTTATGCACGTCCATTGATAGTTTATATAGTAACTACACTACTTTTTATTTTACCATTCGTTTTTAATAGATAATAGAAAATATAAAAAATAATTAATGAAAAAGCTTTTAATAATGACTGGTTTTTTAGCGCTGCTATGTTTTATTTCTTCTTGCAATAAAACGTCCAAAGTAATGCTCAGTGAAAGCGTAGATACATCTGCCGTACTGAAAATGCAAGGATCATTTATAGGAATTGGAAATGAACACCTAAGTGGGCAAGCAAAAATATTTTTACAAAAAAATAAATACTTTTTAATGTTTGAAAACTTTTCATCATCTAATGGCCCTGACCTCAAAGTTTATTTATCACAGAAACCAGAACCGGCCAGCTTTATAAATCTTGGTGATCTAAAGTCAACAAATGGCAACCAGGTTTATGAAATTTTGGACAAGCCGGATGTTACAAAATATAGATTTGTTCTTATCCATTGCGAGAAGTACAATCATCTGTATGGAAGCGCAGAATTAAAATGAAAAAGTAAATAGGACAAGGCTCAATAATCTACTTTTTTTGTTTCAAAAATATTTCCTGTTGAAGCCGAAGCACTAGTGCGTAAAAAATTAATAACGGTTTCCAATATTATTCATGCATACGGTGCTCCTGCACCAGACCTGGTTCCGGAATGATTACTAATTTCACTACAGTCCCTTTGTCCGTATTCTTAATGGATAAATGCCCATTAATAGACATCGCCCTGCCATGCATGGACGTATGGCCGCCTGTCAGTACAGAAGCTGCAGGATCTAAGCCTTTGCCATTATCTGTAACAGTTAAATGCAACCCTCCGGCTTGGTCATGTTCAATAACAATGGACACTAAACTTGCCTCTGCATGTTGCATAATATTTAAAAGTGCTTCCTGACAAACCCGGTATACATCAAGCCCAACTTCATACGTTAATGCTTCTTCACTAAAACTACTTTGGTAGTGGCAACCAATGCCTGTAATGGCAGAAAACTCTTCCGAGAGCATTTCTAAAGCTGCATCAAGGCCAAGATCCGCAATAGCGCCTGGACTAATTGCATAAGACATTTTCCGAATTTTATGCAACAATAACTCAGTTGTTTTTGTTAGCGAATCCATGTGTTTATGAAGCTGCACCGGCAAACAATCTGCCCCCGAAAGGCAATCGATCTCTGTTTTTACAGTTGTGGCCAATTGTCCCAAATCTTCGTGAAGGTCAGAGGCAAACTGTTTCCTGTCTTTTTCTATACCATTTTTAAAATGAACAGCCAATTGCCTAAACCTTGTGTAGTTCTCTTGAAGTTCCTGTTCTTTTTGTTTATGCACCGTAATGTCTTTAGCAATTGCAAAAACTATTTCTTTTTCTGGCAGGTAGATGGAGGTCCACTCCAACCAAAGAGTGTTCCCGCTTTTAGTACAATAGCGGTTTTGAAAATTGAGCAAGGGCTGGCTGCTTAATAACTTTGCCCTTTGTGCTGCTGTTCGCTCCCTATCCCCCTCATGAATGAAGGTGGCCACCGGCACTGCCATTAGCTCTGATTCTGTATATTCCAGGCTTTTGGAAACAGCAGGATTAATTTTTTGAAAGTAGCCTTCCTTGCTAACAATGCAAACAAGGTCGGGCGTCATTTCAAACAGGGTAAACATTCTTAATTCTTCACCGGGCATAAGAACATGGCGTTTTAAAGCAACTAAAATAGTAAGGTAATAGTGGTTTTAATAAACCGGCACAAAGTATTTCAAATTAGGCCTATAAAAAAGGATTTCATTCAAGGATTCTTAAAGTAAAAAAGTCCATTTCGCTGATTGCCACCACCGATAAAGCTTTCATACTCTTTAAAAATATTGAGGTGTCCCTTACAGTTGGACAAAACCTACACATCTCGAAAAAATGGTTACCTATCTAAAGGCTTTGCTGCCTTAATTGGTTAATTATTTTTATAATGAATATAGTAACGAGCATAGCTGCCATTTAGCTGAAATATGCTGGTGGAGCGGGTCTTGGTGTTTTGTTGCTACACGACTTGAGGCTTATCCTTTCCGTCTTTATTAAGAACAATCGTTTGCATGAGCCGCAACCACTTTATCCCATTATATTTAGGTTTCGCATTTTTAGTAGCTAGTATTTTATGCAAAACAATTTTCTTGAAAAAACAGATTTGATGTTGTTCAAAGATTGCCTCACCTATTCAGTAAATTATTGACAGACCATTTATTGGCCCATAATACACCATTAAATGGGCAAGCATTAAAATAACAACCTGCCAACATGAAGAAACTATTTTTTATCGCTGCCGTTTTTATGTCTTTACTGACAGCAGCGCAACCAAAAATTTCCATTATTCCATTGCCCAAAAAAATGGTGGAGCAAAAAGGGAGTTTTCCTTTATCCAACACTGTTTATCTGCATTACAGCAATGCAATGCTAAAACCTCTTGCTGCCTTAGCAGTCAGTGGTATCAAGGATGCAGCTGATATCTCTCTGCAAACAAAAACCGGTATTCTACAAAAAAATGCGTTGGCAATAAAACTACTATTTGATGCATCTATTACCAATGATGAAGGGTATGTGCTGGATGTCACCGCCAAGGATATTACTATCAAAGCCAAAAAAGAAGCTGGTTTGTTTTATGGCATTCAATCCTTATTGCAATTGATACCTTTTGAAGGAAAGAAAAATATTCCTGCCGTGCATATAGAAGACGAGCCCCGCTTTCAATGGCGCGGCATGATGATGGACCCTTGCCGGCATTTTTGGTCGGTTGATTTTATTAAAAAATTCATTGATCAACTGGCATATCATAAGCTCAATAAATTTCACTGGCACCTCACAGAAGACCAGGGATGGCGTATTGAAATAAAAAAATATCCTCGCCTTCAAACCGTTGCAGCTTACCGTAATGGAACGCAGATAGGCAATGACCGTAAGAACACAGATAGCATAAGATATGGTGGGTACTACACGCAGGAGCAGGTGAAAGAAGTAGTGGCTTATGCCACGGCGCGATATGTGGAAGTAATCCCGGAAATAGAAATGCCGGGTCATTCTGTAGCAGCCGTTACGGCCTACCCTTATCTTGCTTGCAACCCGGTAAGCTTTGAAACTGGAAAGCCACATGAAGTGCGGCAGGTGTGGGGTGTGTCAAAAGATATTTATTGTGCCGGCAATGATTCCGTATTTACTTTTTTGCAGGAGGTGTTGACGGAAGTAATGCCTCTTTTTCCATCTAAATACATTCACATTGGAGGTGATGAAGCCCCGCACGAAGCCTGGGCCAAATGCCCTAAATGCCAGAAGCGGATAAAAGACGAGGGGTTGAAGAACGAAGCAGAATTGCAAAGCTGGTTTGTACGTCGCATGGAAGGCTTCATCAACAGCAAAGGGAAAAAGATAATAGGCTGGGAAGAAATTATGCAAGGAGGATTATCTCCTACAGCCACGGTTCATTCCTGGCTGGGCGTGGAAAGCGGTTTAAAGGCATCAAGGATGGGAAACGATGTAATTATGTCGCCCTATTCGCATCTGTATTTTGATGGCTATCAGGCTGAGCCCAAAATTGAGCCGTTGGCCATCGGTTATTTTACTCCAATAGATACCGTTTATGCTTTTGAACCCCGCCATCCGCAAATGAGTGATGCAGATGCGGCTCATTTGTTAGGAGCTCAGGCCAATCTTTGGACCGAATTTATAGCCACAGAACCTTATTTTGAATATATGGCTTTTCCACGCATGGATGCACTGGCAGAAATTTGCTGGACACCAAAAGAGCAAAAAAATTACGGAAGTTTTGTGCTCCGCCTGCAGCAACAATTTAATTGGTACGATAAAAAAAATATTTTGTACCGTATACCTACACCGGTACCATCGGCAGTATTTGCAAAAGATAGCGTCGCTACCGTCAGTTTATACAACCCAGCAGGGGCAGGTGTCTTACGTTATGAATTGAATCATGATAATGTAAGTGCTAATTCACCAGAATATTTAAAACCAATAAATGTAAGGCCAGGTGAAACGCTGCGCTTTGCTCTGTTTCGGGAAAACGGAAGGCAAAGTAGTACCGATTATTTTCCTAAAAAGCAAAGAAAGAAATA
>JBDSBL010000064.1:0-5155 GCA_039921625.1 Chitinophagaceae bacterium | reverse complement strand
TATAGAGATAAGGATGCTTTTCAGTATTTAAAAACAAACTTGTTTCCAAAACTTCTTGAAAGTAAAACATCCGAAGAAGCCATTCGGATATGGGTTCCTGCCTGCTCTACCGGTCAGGAAGCGTACTCATTAGCAATGCTGGTAGTGGAGCAATTGGGTGAAAACTCCACCAATATTCCAGTACAAATATTTGCAACAGACCTTAGTGAAGTAGCCATCACCAAAGCAAGAATGGGTCTTTATTCAAAAGATGAAGTACTCGGTGTTTCGCCACGGCGGTTGCAGCGCTTTTTTACGCGACAAGATGGCCACTACCGTATTATCAAAAGCCTGCGGGATATATGTGTTTTTGCTCCGCAAAACATTGCAAAAGATCCTCCATTTTCACGCTTGGATATAATATCCTGTTGCAACCTGATGATATACCTGAATGTTGTTTTGCAAAAAAAACTGCTGGCTACTTTTCATACATGCCTCAACAACAACGGCATTCTTATATTGGGTAAATCAGAAACGGTAGGTTCTTCTTCTTACTTGTTTTCCCTAATAGATAAAAAGGCAAGGGTCTATATTAAAAAGAAAGAAGCAAGGCCACAAGCGCAATTTGATATCACCTACAATGCTACTTTCACCGGCAAATCCTATCCTTTTGCTAAGCTGACCGGACCATCTAAATTTAAGAGTGATGATGCCGAGTTGGATAAAGTAGTGGACACACTTTTATTGAAAAGATTTACTCCTGCAAGTGTCGTAGTCAATTTTGATTTAGACATATTACTCTTTCGTGGCGCTACCGGCCTTTACCTCGAGCCATCGCCCGGAAAGGCAAGCCTCAACCTGATGAAAATGGCAAAATTAGGGTTGGGTTTTGAACTAAAAAATATGGTATATAAAGCAAAAAAAACTGGCGAACCGGCAAGAAAGGAAGGCCTTGAAATAATAGTAGATAGTAAAGCGAAACGGGTATCTATTGAAGCAATTCCTTTAAAAACGGATACGCTAGAAGGATATTATTTAATTGTTTTTGAAGAGTTCAAAATAGCAGAAGAAGTAAAAGGAAGTGGTCCCGCAAAAGATAGTAAGGTAAAGCATCTGGAGGCAGAACTTTCTGCGCTCAGAGAAGACATGCGCTCTATTGTAGAAAGTCAGGAAGCAGTGAACGAAGAATTGCAAAGTGCTAATGAAGAAATTGTATCAAGCAATGAAGAATTGCAAAGCATAAATGAAGAATTAGAAACTTCTAAAGAAGAAATTGAATCATCTAATGAAGAGTTGATCACTATAAATCAGGAGTTACAGTTGCGCAATGAACAATTGGCAGAAGCACAGGAATATTCTGAAGCAATCTTCACCTTTATGCGTGAGTCTTTGTTGATTTTAGATACGGACTTGCGAATAAAAACAGCCAATAAAGCTTTTTACAGAACCTTTCAGGTAGAGGAAGAAGATACAGAAGGACAATTGCTTTATGACCTTGGCAACCGGCAATGGAATATAGCACCCTTGCGCGAAGTAATAAACGATTTAGTAACCCATCATACCGAATTTATTGGATTGGAGGTAGCACATCATTTTCCACAGATTGGAGAAAAAGTAATGCTGGTAAATGGCCGAAGAATTATTCAAAATCAAAATAACCAACACGTTATTTTAATTTCTATTGAAGATATTACGGCATTCAGGCAGGGGAAAAAGTAACACGGGAGCGGGAAGTTTTGTTTTCGGAATATGGCCAACATTTCTCCAGTATGATATAGGTGACGGGAATTGAACACTTCAATTTTGTAAATCAAATTTATTTTGATTTCCGAAACATACCCTGTAAGAAGTAATTGGCAAAAGTTGGATAGAGAGTATATACCTTGACGGTGTAAAAAGAAGTGAAGAAACATTTACTGAAGCCTTTGCGCAACGCATACCATTTCAACTTATTTATTTTCTTCTTTATAAAGAATGGAGTTTATAGCCGTTTAAAAAAATAAATTAAAGATTAAGTTTTGGGTTTGTTTTCAATTTTAAAATTTAGTACATCGCTATCGTTTTTAAAGCGTAAATCTTCACTTAACCGTTCTTGTTTGAAAATTTGAAGGCGAAGTGTTTGCGCTTGTTCATGTGTTTCTTTTGCTTTTTGATAAAAGACCGCAGCCGATTTATCATTACCCTCATTTTCAAATTGTCGTGCCGTATCATCCAACAGCATGATTGCTTCTTCAATGCCCTTTACTGTCTTCCACAAACTTTCTTCAATTGCTTTGGTGACGCCAGCTAGTAAAGAACTATCAGTAAATCCATGGCCGGTATGACATCGGAATCGTACAATTTTTCCTTCTGTAAATTTTACCAGTGCCCCATTACATTCAGGGCAAGTAAGCGGCGTCAGCCCTCCTTTATTTATTATCCCCATGTCAAAGGCATTGTCTTGCGCAGCAATATGAACTTCCATTTTTAATAGATGCCTTTCTTCTTCGGTTAGTTCCGGATCAGTTGGAGCTTCTTCTTTGGTCAGGCGATTTAAAAGTGGTCCCAATTCTTCTACCGAAGATGTAAAATCAACGTCTACATATTCCATAACATTTTGTGGCATGTTTGGAAATTCTGCATCTTGAGGATCTTGCACAATTCCAATTCCACCCATCCGCTTTACGGTCCATAAACCCGAGGTCCCATCATCCAGCAAACCAGAAAGAACAATGCCGATAACCCGAGAGCCATAGTTATACGCAGCAGACCGAAACAAAGCATCAATAGAAGGTCGAAACCGATTTTCTTTCGGACCCTTTTTTACTACCAGTTTATCTTTTTCTATCAGTATATGAAAATCGGGTGGGGCAATATAAACCGTATTGACCTCCATCTCCTCACCATCTGTAGGGTGCACTGCTTTCATCCATCCGGAGCGACTGATAATTTGCGGCAGCACGCTGGGAGAAAATGGGGACAGATGTTGCACTACGAAAATATAAGCCTCGAAATCTCTGGGAATAGTTTTAAAAAGATCCACAAGGGCTAAAACACCACCGGCTGAAGCACCTATCACAATAATGTTTTTTTTCGCCATGTTACTATTCAATTATGCCGGTGAATTAAAAAAAAGATCTGGAATAATGCCTAAGGAAGAAAGTTATGGATTAGAAATCAAAAGCCATTTTTAAAAATAATTACTGAAATATTTTTAAAGTACTTCTAAAACAAAATAGCAATTGTTATGCCTTTAATAGGCAGGTAAATATGAGTGCATTTGAAATATACCAGGCATTACTAATTGCCTATAAAGATTACCACGTATAAGAAATATAAATAGCTTATTTTTTTGTCGGGATGACAAGATTCGAACTTGCGACCCCTAGCACCCCATGCTAGTACGCTACCGGACTGCGCTACATCCCGAAATTGAACAAAGGCAGGCAAAATTATGGTTTAAATGTTGACCACAAAAATGGAAACAACAATTACCTTCGCTACTTCATGAAAATTATTATTCGGCAGGCACGTATCATTGATCCTTCATCACCGCATCATTTACAGCCCGCCGATATTTGGATAACTGATGGTATCATCCGGGCCATTCGTCCCACTATAATTGAAGAATATGATTTGGAAATTGCGGTACCCGAATTATGTGTATCTCCAGGTTGGGTAGATATTTTTGCGCACTTCAATGACCCCGGTTTTGAATATAGGGAAACAATTGAAACAGGTGCAGCCGCTGCTGCGTCGGGAGGCTTTACCAATGTATTTCTTTTACCAAATACCTCACCCGTAGTTCAAAATAAATCTGCGGTAGAATACATTACACAAAAAAGCAAAAACACCATTAGCACCTTACACCCCATTGGGGCCATTACTAAAAATACAGATGGAAAGGAACTCGCAGAGATGTATGATATGTACCACAGTGGTGCGCTTTGCTTTAGCGATGGATTACATAGTGTGCAATCTTCCGGTGTACTTTTAAAAGCATTGCAATATGTAAAAGCAATAGAGGCAGTTATTATTCAATTACCGGATGATAAATCTTTTGCTAGTAATGGATTAATGAATGAAGGAATTATGGCTACCCAATTAGGCTTAGCGGGCAAACCATCTTTAGGTGAAGAACTTTTAATAGCAAGAGATATTGAATTGCTTCGGTACACTAATTCTAAACTACACATTACCGGCATCTCTTCTGCTAAATCAATTCAATTAATAAGAGCAGCAAAATCTGAAGGGTTGAAAGTTACCTGTTCCGTAACGCCTTATCACTTGTACTATATAGATGAAGATTTAAACAATTACGATACTAATCTTAAAGTAAATACACCTTTGCGAACTGCTGACGACCGGGCTGCTTTGCAGGAAGCAGTACTTGATGGAACTGTAGACTGCATTGCAGCGCACCATTTACCTTATAACAGTGATGAAAAAGAAGTTGAATTTGAAAAAGCAGAAAATGGAATGATTGGACTTCAAACATCATATGCTGTAGTAAAAACCTGCTTACCGCAAATTACACTCGAGCAAATTGGGCAACTCTTTAGTACCAATGCCCGCGCTATATTTGGCCTTCCAAAAATATCAATTAAGGAAAATAATGAAGCTGCGCTGACGCTATTTTTTGAAAATAAGGAATGGATATTTACAGAAAGTCACCTTTTATCCCGATCTAAAAATTCACCCTTTATAGGAAAATCATTTAGAGGAAAGCCTTATGGGATTATTAATAAAGACAAAGTATTTTTGAACGAATAATTTTTACAATTTATGGAACAAACGAAACCGGTAAGTCATGTAATAGCAGGGCTGATAATAGCTGCAGCAGTCATTGTAATTACATTGATCATGAATTTTATGGGCAATGCCGGCAGTGCGTCCGGGGGTTGGCTCACCTACCTCGTGATCATCGGAGGTCTGGCCTATTTTGTAAACCGGCATGGCAAGGAAACGAACTACAATTCTTCATTTGGAAATCTTTTTTCCTTTGGATTTAAAGCAACTGCCGTTTTTACAATATTATTTATTGTATTCCTGATTATTTTCAATTTAATGTTTCCTGAGTTTAAAGAAAAAGCCATAGAGATGGCGCAAAAAAATTTAGAAGATCAGGGTAAATTAAATGAAGACCAAATTGATCAGGCTTTGCAAATGACGAAAAAATACTTTTGGATTTTTGCTA
>JBDSBL010000063.1:0-8851 GCA_039921625.1 Chitinophagaceae bacterium | reverse complement strand
GCGTATATTCCCTGCATCACCTCTTTTTAGCCGCTATCATTTAGGCCATTTGAGTAATGATGAAAACCACGAAGTAGATGTGCTGGCCGGTGCGTTTATGATGGTGCGCAAAGACGTGCTGGATAGAGTGGGAGGATTTGATGAAACTTTTTTTATGTATGGTGAGGATGTGGACCTCAGCTACCGCATTCAAAAAGAGGGCTTTAAAAATTACTTTGTAGCGGAAACAGAGATCATCCATTTTAAAGGAGAAAGTACCCGCAGGGGAAGCCTTAATTATGTGCGTCTTTTTTACAAAGCAATGAGCCTTTTTGTGCAAAAACATTACGGAGGATCGAGGGCAAGGGTTTTTAATTTTTTCATTCATCTGGCCATCTTCATCAGGGCTTTTTTTTCTGCAGTGGCCAAATTTATTCGCTGGGTTGGTTTGCCGTTGATTGATTCGGTTCTTATCCTATTTTCCTTTTGGCTGGTGAAAGAAGTGTGGACGTATGTAGTAAAGCCACATTTTATTTATCCCAATCATTTATTGTTGGTTTCCTTTCCTGCATTTACTGTGGCTTATCTTTTAGTGGTGTATTATGCAGGCTTGTATGATAAGCGGTTTAAGATAACCCAACTACTTCGGGTAGCCCTTATTGCTACACTGGTATTGCTGGCGCTATACAGCTTGCTGCCGGAGGAGTTTCGTTTTTCAAGAGGCATCGTTTTGTTTGGTTCGCTTACTGCATTCTCTTTTATCTGCTTGTGGCGGTGGCTTTTATTACAAGCAGGTTTGTGGCAGCCTCCGGTTGATGATTTTTCCAATCCACATATTATTATTGCCGGTACAGGAGAAGAATACGAAGCAGTAGCAAGTATGTTAAATCATAATAACCTCGGTGCTAAAATCATTGGCCGTATATCGGTAGATGATGACACCACTGATGCCATAGCACCATTAAATAAGGTAGGCAATCTGGCAAGTCTTTTTAATGCACAAGAACTTTTGTTGTGCGCTGGTTCATTGTCTTACAAAAAAATAATATCAGTAACCCGGGAGGTAAAAAATACATTGCGTCTTCGTTTTTATGCCAAAGGGAGCAGCAGCATTGTCGGCAGCGATTCGAACCGAGATAGTGGCGAGGTGCTTAGTACCGAAGCGGGCTATAACCTGGCCATGCCAGCCAACCGGCGTGCCAAAAGATTGATCGATATTTTATTCTCTACTTTATTCCTTTTGTTTTTTCCTGTTCATTTTTTTTTGGTAAAAAAGCCATTTCATTTTTTAGCTAATGCGGTGGCGGTAGGGGCAGGTCGCAAAACGTGGGTTGGTTATCTGCAAAGCAACAAATCATTACCCTCTCTGTCGCCGGGCATTATTGCAGCTAATGGAATGTTGGTAGCGGACAGTAAAACGGTAACAGACTCTCCGCTGCAACGGGTAGATACCTGGTACGCACAGGACTATGAGCCACTACAAGATGTAAAAACAATTATAAAAAACTATTACCGCTTGTGTGGTTGATTGGCCTGAACTTACTGCAAGTCATTACCTTTATATTTTATCCATCAACCTTATTTGTGAATGGCAAGTATTTTAGATTTAAAAATTCCGAAAGCCATTGCTACGGCAATTCGATGGCCGGAAAATGATTTGCGCAGCCAGCAATTGAGGGTAATAAAAAGATTACTTAAAAAGGCAAGGTTCACTGCCTTTGGTCAATACTACCGCTTTGATGATATTTTGCTCAGTCGCCATGCCGGAAAAAAGTTTCAGGAAATGGTGCCGGTGCATGATTACAATAAAATATACGATGAATGGTGGAAGCAAACACTAGAAGGCGTGCCCGATGTGACCTGGCCGGGAAAAATTAAATATTATGCATTAAGCTCCGGTACGTCAGAAGCCGCCTCTAAATACATACCGGTAACGCAGGATATTTTGCGCAGCAACCGTATTAATTATTTGCGCCAGTTGGTAAGCCTCATCACCTACGATCATTTACCCCGCAATGCCGTCACCAAAGGCTTCCTGATGTTGGGTGGCGCTACGGACCTGCAAAAGGGAAAAGCCGGTTGGTATGCCGGGGATCTGAGTGGTATTTTAATGAAGAACAAACCGTTTTGGTTTCAAACTTTTTACAAGCCCGGAGGCCGCATTGCCGCTATAAAAGACTGGAATCAAAAGTTGACGGAGATGGTGGAAAAAGCACCCGATTGGGACATTGGTTACATAGTAGGTGTGCCGGCCTGGTGCCAGATGCTGATGGAAATGATCGTGGACCATTACAAGGTAGATACGATACATGATATTTGGCCCAACCTTGGTTTTTTTATACACGGCGGTGTGGCTTTCGAGCCGTATAAAAAAGGTTTTGAAAAGCTACTGGCAAAGCCGATTGTGTATATTGAAAATTATCTTTCTTCTGAAGGTTTTATTGGTTTTAAAGACCGCGAACATGCCAAAGGCATACGCCTTATTTTGAACAACAACATCTTTATGGAGTTTGTGCCATTTGATGATAAAAATTTTGACAGCGATGGCAAGATGGTAGAAAAGCCCGAAGCGCTGATGATACACGAAGTGGAAGAAGGTAAAGATTATGCGCTGCTCATAAGTACCAATGCAGGTACGTGGCGCTACCTGATTGGCGACACGGTTCGCTTTGTAAATAAGGAACGTGCCGAAGTGGTAATTACCGGCCGTACCAAGCATTTTTTAAGTTTGGTAGGCGAGCATTTAAGTGTGGAGAACATGACGAAGGCCGTGCAAAAAGCAAGCGAAGAATTAAACATTTCTATTCCTGAATTTACTGTGATTGGTTTTCCACACGAAAACTTGTTTGCACACAAATGGTATATAGCCTGCAATGATGATGTGGATGAAAATGTATTGCGTGATAAAATTGATCAAAACATTTGCGAAATAAATGATGATTATGCGGTGGAGCGGAAAGCAGCCTTGAAGGAAGTGTTTCTGCAAAAGCTGCCGGAATCTGTTTTTTTAAAATTCATGGCACGGCAAGGAAAATTAGGCAGCCAGCATAAATTTCCAAGAGTATTAAAAGGAAAAATGCTTCAGGACTGGAATGACTTCCTCGCATCGGGAATGTTATAATTACAAGCATAGTTCCACAGCCATGCTGCTTTAAAGCGAGGTTTATTATTTTTACCGTTTAGGTACATTATGATAGATGCACTGTGGAAAGGGTTTACGCTGGGTTTGTTGTTAAGCATAGCGGTTGGTCCTATCCTATTTACCATCATCAAGCAAAGCATCAACAATGGCATAAAAGGAGGGCTTGCTTTTATCCTGGGTGTTTCGCTTAGTGATATTTCCTTAGCCATTGCCTCCAACTTTTTTACCGAGCTTTTTAATGACCTGGTGGAACGCAAAGAACTGGTAGGCATAGTAGGCAGCACCTTTTTAATAACAGTTGGCGTGTACTTTCTTTTTTTTAAGAAGGTAAAATTGAATGAAGAAGGAAAGCAAATCCTGGTATTCCGAAAACGAGATTATGCCAAGTTGTTTTTAACCGGTTATTTAATGAATGTGCTCAATCCATTCATTATTCTTTTCTGGCTTACTACCTCTACCGGCTTTGCAGATCATCCCATCCGGCAGCGGTTCTTTATCTTTTCCATTGCTTTAATCATGGTATTTCTGTCTGATGTGGTCAAGGTGCTGCTGGCTAATAAAATACGGCAGCGGCTTACCACTAAAAACATTCATTTGCTCAACCGCATTAATGGGTTTATTTTGATCGGCTTTGGGATTGTATTGCTGTGGGGTTTATTATTTTACAGTAATAATTTGCCGCATTAAATGAACAACAGGGAAACAGGTATGCGTATTTGGAAGTGGGTCAAACGAATTTTTCTTTTTCTTTTTTTATTCCAGTTTTTTTACATCATCATTTTAAAATGGGTTGATCCTCCCGTTACGCTTACGCAGTTGGGCAGCCTATATGGCGGCGATGGATTAAAGCGTGATTATGTAAATTGGAACGAACTTTCTCCCAATATAAAATTAGCGGTGATTGCATCGGAAGACCAGGTATTTCCTGACCACGGAGGCTTTGACTGGAAGAGTATTGACAAGGCCATGCAGCACAACGAAAAGAAACCGGCCCGTGTAAAAGGCGCCTCTACCATCAGTCAGCAAACGGCAAAAAATGTTTTTTTATGGCAGGGAAGAAGCTGGCTGCGCAAAGGGCTGGAAGTGTATTTTACCAAAATGATTGAATGGATCTGGGGCAAAAAACGAATACTTGATGTGTACCTGAATGTGATTGAAATGGGAAAAGGAATCTATGGTGCGGAGGCCGCCGCACAAGCCTATTTTAAAAAGCCAGCTCAAAACCTAAGCCGCCGGGAGGCCGCCATGATTGCAGCCTGTCTCCCCAACCCAAAAGTTTATACGGTAAAACCTCTTTCTCCTTACGTAGCTATTAAAAACTTATGGGTACAGCGGCAAATGCGGTTCCTGGAAGCCGATCCGGATATTAAAGCACTCATCAAATAATCAGGGAATTTTGAGCAGGATTTTATCGCTGTTGTGCGTGTATAAATCTCCATAAGAGCCTACAGCAAACCGCAAAATATAATCACCTTTTGGTAGTTGTGGCTGCACCGTGATGGTGCTTACTTTTTGATTCACCAGTTGCTGCAAAGAGTAAGGAAGCGGCAGATCTTTGATCCATTTTTGCCCCACAAAAACTCCAATTAAAACCGGAGGATCTACTTGCGGATGCGTGGCTAAAAATGATCGGTAATAGGGAGAAATATCAAGTTGAAAAGGAAGGGTTAAAGAATCTTTTGCGGCAATAGAAAAGTTCTTTTGTAACGGCTTGAATGCCACTTTTGAAAAAGCATAAAAAGAGGAATCGTAGCGGATGCCTACATTCCAAAGCGTTGCCTGAACCGAATCGGGAAAATGAGATACCTCATAAATATCCAATGTATAAACCGGCTTGCCCAGCAATGAATCTTCAATAGGCCAAAAGTTGTAATTGTTTCTTCGATCTCTGTAATTATTTAATGAGTATGTTTTTTGGCCGGTGTAAAACCAGGTTTTGGATGCACGCTGATACGAGTTGTTAAATACTAATGGAAGTCCGGCGGTTTTGTTTTTAATTTCTTTAGGCCAACCTTTCCAGGCATGATATCTTTTTACCACTGCACTTACCGGCAACACATCGGCAATAAGTACAAAGCGTACTAAAAGGGTAAGTACAATAGTTACAGGCAACAGCCGGTACAACCATTTTCTGGCACCTTCTTTTTGCACCAGATAATGATAGCCCAAAACAATCAGGGGGATCAAGGCAGGTGCTGTCCAGTTGGCCTCTACTTTTCCTTTAAAGGAGCTTAAAAAAAAGAAAATTAAAATATCGATACTTGTAAATTTCAACGCTCTTTCCAGGTAGTTTTTAGTACAGTATAAAAAGGTAGCGGGCCATAAAATAAAACCTGCAAAAGGCCCCGCAATCAGCAGCTGACCTAACAGGTATTCTAATGTAAAAGATGGTCGGTACTTATTTACATTACTCTCAAAAAGGTGATATCGAAAAGAGATCCAATCATGTTGATACTGCCACCAAAGATGCGGTACAAAAAGAGCAAGAGCTATCAAACCGGCGGCATACGTCTGCCACTTTTTAAATAAAGAAATATTGGAAATAAGGGTAAAAAAAATAATTAAAATACCGTGGTATTTCGTGTACAATAAAAGAGCCGCTGCTATAGCAAGCAGCAGCGTATTTTTAATGGAATATCGCGCAGCAAATTTTTTATAACACCAAAAAAACACCGCTGTAAAAAACAGCAATGGAATATCCGGCACCGCCATAAAACCAATGACGGGCAACACCGCAAGCGAAAGACAGATAGCGTAAAAAAGTGTTTTCTTCTCTTCCCCTACCAGCTTTTCCGTTACCCACAAGGTGGCTGTATTTAATAACAAGGGAAACAACCGGACCCCTAATTCATTACCCAAAAAAAAAGTACCGCACTTTATTAAAAGGGCAATCATTGGTGGGTGATCAAAGTAACCCCAATCTAAAAAATGTGCATACACCCAATAGTAAGCCTCATCATCCTGCAGCTCTGTGTAGGTAGCTTGTATAGCCCCCAATAGCAGCCAGGAGGCATAAAAAAGTATCCGGTAATGTTTGGGTGAAATGGCCTTCATACAGAAAGACTATTTTTTTATAAGCACAGTATCAATAATGCTGATGGCAGTTTGCAGTCGTTCTGCTTTGGAGCCAGATACAATAGCCCATTTGCTGCCACTATTTATTAAAAGATCTTTGTACATCTTAAAGATCTTTTGCCGCATGGCAATATCAGGATATTCCCTTAAGCCATCCTGCACCCACGGCAGATCAATATCGCATAAAAAAAGAAGATCGTACCGGCGGGCAGCAATCTGTTTTAAAATATAAGGATGGCAGTTGTTAAATGCTACCTCGCACCATACTTTCATCACATACATATCTGTATCAATAAAGTAAAAATCTTTTGCACCAGGCAGCAAGGTGTCTTCCAATTCTATCTGCCCAATGGCAATATTAAGCAGGTCTTCATAGGTATAATCTTTTCCATTTTCCAGTAGGTATTCGCGGGCAAACTCCGGGCACCACACTGTATTGTAGTGTTCCGCCAATTGGGCGGCAAGGGTGCTTTTGCCGGTACATTCCGGCCCGAGAATAACGATCTGCTTCATATAGTGGTAATGCCTGAGGTTGGGGCAGTTGCCGGCACTTTGCGGCGCCATTCTGCCAAACCCGAGAAAGCTAAAATTAATAACACAAAGTAATAAACTGAGGTAAATACGTACCCTTTAATAAAGTACAAAGGTATTGAAGCTATGTTGGTAGCAATCCACCACCACCAGCTTTCCACCTTTTTTTTAGCCATTAGCCACATACCGGTAAATGCAGTGGCGGAGGCAAAAGCATCTGCCCAGGGAATGGCATTGGCATAAAACGCATTGTTGATATAATGCAATGCAAAATAAATGCTCACATAAAAAAAACTAAAAAAGGCGAGTTGCTGCAACCACTCTTTTTTAGTGCTATCCGTAATGTGCAGTACCAGGTGCTTTCCCGCATCTTTCCGCGTCCATATAATCCATCCATAAATGCTGACCATCGTGTAATAAAGATTGACACTGGCTTCGCCAAAAAGAGAGGCCTTGATGCTTAAGTATACATAGATGATGGTGTTGACCAAACCAATGGGATAAACCAAAATATTTTCTTTTTTAGAAAACCATACACTGATGATACCCGTGAATACAGCTATATATTCCAACAGGCTAGTTTGCCGCATGCCCTCTATAAACTGAGTAAAAATATGCTCCATAAAAAATGAAGATAAAGCGGAAAGGCCATGTTAGAAAAGTTGTTATGGAAGCCCACAATACAATATTATGGCACCCTTTTATTCTCAGTCATAATGTGTGGCTTCGTCTTGTAGTAGGTATAATTTTTTTTCTATTAATAACCTGCCTAACTATTTTGTTGTATGGAAATAAAAAGCATAAATAGAAATAAAGACACCACCTTTTTTTTCTGAATTACTTAGGAATTTCTTTTATGTGATACTCTTGTATCAGCGGAGGATTTTCTGGAGTTAATGTAAAGGATATAAGAAGGTTTGATTTTTCGCCTTCCATAATAAAGGAACCACGCAAATTATTTTCCGGGATGAGTTCTCTAATTTTTAAAATTCTTCCGGCTTTTGCAAAAACTTCCTGCGCTTCTTTTTTTAAAGAATCTATTGGATAATCAAGGAAAAAATTTTCCGCAAATAACCCGCTTTGCTCTGCGCCTTTCCAATCGGGCAACAGCCTTACCAGCGCCTGCTGTTGTTGTTTCAAAATAGCGGAAGGGGGCAACTGACGTGGCTTTAAGCGGGCTAAAGCAACCAGTGTATCCAGCACTTGGAGGTTTACAGCGGAGGTGCTTGCATACGTAAGATTGGCAAAACACATCACGCCAATACCATATTCAGGAAGTATCATCCAGTTGCTGCCAAAGCCCGGTAAACCACCAGTATGGCCAACTGCCGTAATGCCTGCGCAATCTTTGGTAATACGCAAACCATAACCATAAAATGAAGCCATGGGACAAGGCCGGTTGGTACCTACATATTTATAAGCCGCATTCAAACCACCAAACCTCCAGGGCTGTTGCATTTCTCTCAGGGATGATCTTTTAATGATGCCATTTTCTGCATCATTTCTGGGAGGCGATGCACTCAACTGGAGCGCCATGTATTTAGTAAAATCTTCAATGGTGGTGATCAATCCGCCCATAGCTCCGTACGCTCCATCGTGCAGCAACGGTTCTTCCTGCCAGCTATTATTGAGCCAGCGGTAGCCATGCGCTAATTTGGCTTGCGGCACTTTGGTATATTCCCACACGGTATGGGTCATGCCCAAAGGCTTTAGAATATTTTCTGTAATGTACACCTGGTACGGCTTTCCGGATACCTTGGTGATGATGTGGCCCAAGAGGGCAAAGGCCAGGTTGCTGTATTCATATGCCACGCCGGGTACGTTGGAAAAAGAAACACCCTTTTGAATGAAGTCCATCAGGTCTTTATCTGTGTCGGCTAATTGGCGGTCACCCCAGGGATTGTCTTCCGGAAAACCGGCCGAATGTGTGAGCAGATTTCTTACTGTAATGGGAGGAGCATCAGAGGTTAAATAAGTTGTCTTTTTAAGAAGTGGAATGTATAAAGAAGCGTCCTCATCCAACCTTAATTTTCCTTCATCCCGCAATTTTAAAATAGCCATGGCAGTAAAGCTTTTGCTCATGGAGGCTATTCGAAAATAAGATGACTTATCAGCCCCTATTTT
>JBDSBL010000062.1:0-8015 GCA_039921625.1 Chitinophagaceae bacterium | reverse complement strand
AGCCGAAGGCCCGGGTGCAAATATTTTTATAGAAAAAGAAGGAATCTTATATACGCCGCAACCTGGAAGCATTTTACCGGGCATTACCCGGGCTACTATTTTAGAGCTATGCAATGACCTTGATATTACTGTGGTAGAAAAAAGGCTTACACTAAAAGAGGTGCATGGGGCAGACAGTGCATTTTACTGCGGTACCGCAGCAGAAGTGGTGGGTATCTCAGCTTTGGATGATATTCCTTTTTCTAAAAATTGGAAACATTCAATTGGCTCTATGTTGCAGAAAGCTTATAAAAAATTAGTGGTTAATCAAGAATACAGAACCGTATATAACGTAGCATGAACGAACTCAATAAATACAGTAAGGTGCTGACGCAAGATGAAACGCAACCCGCCGCACAGGCCATGTTTTATGGCATTGGGTTAACGGATGAAGACTTGCAAAAAGCACAGGTAGGTGTAGTAAGTATGGGCTATGATGGCAATACGTGCAACATGCACCTCAATGACCTGGCTAAGCTGGTAAAGCAGGGAGTGTGGGATGCAGATCTTGTCGGACTAATTTTTAATACCATTGGGGTAAGTGATGGCATGAGCAATGGCACTGATGGCATGCGTTATTCCCTTGTAAGCCGCGACCTCATTGCTGATTCAATAGAAACTGTTTGCGGCGCTCAATACTATGATGGTCTCATTGCACTTCCCGGTTGCGATAAAAATATGCCCGGTTCTATCATTGCCATGGGTAGGTTAAACCGTCCCGCCCTAATGGTGTATGGAGGCACCATTGCGCCGGGGCATTATAATGGGCAGGATCTGAATATTGTTTCTGCATTTGAAGCCCTTGGTCAAAAGATTGCAGGCACCTTATCCAATGACGATTTTAAATAGATAATAAAAGCGGCCTGCCCTGGAGCCGGCGCCTGTGGCGGCATGTACACTGCCAACACCATGGCCGCTGCTATAGAAGCATTGGGGATGAGCCTACCCTACTCTTCCTCCAATCCTGCCTTAAGCAGTGAGAAAAAAAAGGAGTGTTTGGATGCAGGAACGGCCATCAAAAAATTGTTGGAGAAAGACATTAAACCTTCCGACATCATGACCAGAAAAGCATTTGAAAATGCTATTGTGGTCATTACCATTTTAGGTGGCTCTACTAATGCCGTGCTGCACCTGATTGCAATGGCAAAAAGTGTGGACATACCATTAACGCAGGACGACTTTCAAACCATAAGCAATAAAACTCCCGTGCTGGCTGACTTTAAACCAAGTGGAAAATATTTAATGCAGGACCTGCACCAACATGGAGGTCTACCAGCGGTCATGAAATATTTATTAAGCAAAGGGCTCTTGCATGGAGATTGCCTCACGGTAACGGGGCAAACAATATCAGAAAATTTAGCCTCCATAAAAGAGCTTGATTTTACTGCCCAAAAAATTATTTACCCGGTAGAGAATCCTTTAAAAAATACAGGGCATTTGCAAATTTTGTACGGCAATTTGGCAGAAGGGGGTAGTGTGGCTAAAATAAGTGGAAAAGAAGGAGAACGTTTTAGCGGCCCGGCAAGAGTATTTGATGGCGAGCAAGACCTCATAAAAGGAATACAAAATGGACGGGTACAAAAAGGAGATGTAGTAGTGATCCGGTATGTAGGGCCCAAAGGTGGTCCGGGAATGCCGGAAATGCTGAAACCAACTTCTGCAATTATTGGGGCCGGTTTAGGAAATTCAGTTGCCCTCATCACGGATGGACGATTTAGTGGAGGCACTCATGGATTTGTAGTTGGTCATATTTGTCCCGAAGCGTACGATGGTGGTACTATAGCCCTCGTGCAGGATAATGATTTGATCACTATAGATGTGGCAACCAATAGCATTCAGGTTATGCTTTCTGACATAGAATTGGAGAATCGAAAAAAAGATTGGAAACAACCCCAGTTAAAAGTAACAAAGGGAGTGTTGTTTAAATATGCGAACCAAGTAACTACTGCCGCCGAAGGCTGCGTAACGGACACTTTACCCGCCAGGTAAAAAAGTATAACCAGCTTGCAATTGAAATTTATTTTATGAAAATAAGTAGGAAATAAATAATTGATCATGATGACAGAAACCGCAAATAATAGAACCAATTTAAAACCGAAAAAAAGTGAAGATGCAGTGATTAAGTCCATTTCTATTTCAGGTGCAGAGGCACTTTTAAAAGGATTTTTAATGGAAGGAGTATCCACCATTTTTGGTTATCCCGGCGGTGCTATTATGCCCATCTATGATGCCTTGTATGATTACCAGGAGCAGCTACAGCACATCTTGGTGCGCCACGAACAGGGAGCTATTCATGCGGCTCAGGGCTACGCCAGAACTTCAGGAAATACAGGAATTGTATTTGCCACTAGTGGACCCGGAGCTACCAATTTGGTAACCGGCCTTGCAGACGCAATGATTGACAGTACACCTCTTGTATGCATTACTGGGCAGGTGTTTGCACATTTATTAGGTACTGATGCTTTTCAGGAAACAGACATCATCAACATCACCATTCCTGTGACCAAATGGAATTACCAGGTAACAGATGCTACAGAGATTCCATCTGTTTTAGCAAAAGCTTTTTTCATTGCCGGCAGCGGTCGCCCCGGCCCTGTTTTGATAGACATTACTAAAAACGCCCAGCTACAAAAGTTTGAATTTACAGGATATAAAAAGTGTGATTTTATACGCAGCTACCGACCGAAACCTTTTGTACGGATGGAATATATAAAGGAAGCTGCCCAATTGATCAATGAAGCCAAAAAGCCGTTTGTTGTTTTTGGCCAGGGCGTGCTTTTAGGCAAAGCAGAAAAAGAATTTATAAAATTTATAGAGAAAGGTGGTATCCCCTCAGCATGGACCATCATGGGTTTGAGCGCACTGCCAACAAACCACCCCTTAAATATGGGCATGCTGGGCATGCACGGAAATTATGCTCCTAATGTACTGACCAATGAGTGTGATGTATTGATTGCAATAGGTATGCGGTTTGATGACCGCGTAACCGGCCGGTTAGATAAGTATGCAAAACAGGCCAAAATAATTCACCTTGATATTGACCCGGCGGAGATTGATAAAAATGTAAAAACAACGGTTCCCGTGTGGGGAGATTGTAAAGAAACATTGCCGCTACTTACAGATTTGATTGAACAAAAAATGTATCCCCAATGGGTGCAGCAATTTAAAGAATTAAGGGAGGAAGAAGAAAGAGTATGCATCCAGGAAGAACTCCACCCGCATACAGAAACACTGACCATGGGAGAAGTGATCCACCTGCTTAACGAACTTACTGGCGGAGATGCGGTGATAGTAACTGATGTAGGTCAGCACCAGATGGTCAGTTGCCGATATGCCAAGTTCAATGCACCCAACAGCAATGTAACATCCGGTGGTTTGGGTACTATGGGCTTTGCGCTGCCCGCAGCTATTGGGGCTAAGTTTGGTGCCCCTTTTCGCACGGTGGTGGCTATAGCAGGTGATGGTGGTATTCAAATGACGATTCAGGAATTAGGAACCATTATGCAGGTAGGCATCAATGTAAAAATCATCATTTTAAATAATCAGTTTTTAGGCATGGTGCGTCAGTGGCAGCAATTGTTTCATGACAAGCGGTATTCGTTTGTGGACATACAAAGTCCGGACTATGTACAGGTAGCAAAAGGGTATCGCATTGAAGGAGCTACCGTTTCAAAAAGAGATAGCTTAAAAGCGGCCTTGAAAAAAATGCTGGATCATGAAGGCGCTTATTTGCTGGAAGTAATGGTAGGAAAAGAAAATAATGTTTTTCCCATGGTGACACAGGGAAGCAGTGTATCTGAGATTAGATTGCAATAATAAAAATTAAAATCACAACTGCTATCCATTTGGTTTTGAAAAGGTTTTTCATTTTTGCTGCATTTCTTTTTGTATAAATATTAGTGTGAAAAGGAAAACCAAAAAGATGACCAAAGAAGAGAAAGTCAAAACGGAGCATCGCAACAGTTGATGAATAGAATTACAAAAGTGGATTAACAAAAAAATACGATAACTTATGAAAAGAGCTGATGTAGCAGTAGCACAGAAACCTTCTTCCTCTTCACCTGAAAATGGAGGTGGAAAAAAGGAATATACCATCACTGTTTATACTGAAAATGTGATTGGTTTGCTTAATCGTATTGCTATAATTTTTTCGCGAAGAAAGATAAATATTGAAAGCTTCAACTCATCTCCTTCGGAAGCAAAGGGGATACATCGCTTTACCATTGTGCTCACGGAAACAGATGATGTGGTGCGAAAGTTGGTGCGGCAAATTGAAAAACAGGTGGAAGTGTTAAAAGCTTATTTTAATACAGAAGAGGAAATAGTGTGGCAAGAGTTGGCTTTGTATAAAGTGCCTACAGAAGAAGTGGCCGAAAAAGTAAAAGTGGAAAGACTGTTGCGAAGCTTTGGTGCCCGGGCGGTGGTAATCAGGAAAGATTACACCATTTTTGAAACTACCGGGCAGCGCGAAGAAACGGACAACCTGGTAAAAGTTTTGGAACCTTATGGTTTAATAGAATTTGTACGCAGCGCAAGAGTGGCCATCATAAAGGCGAGCAGCGGCTTTCATGCCAAGCTAAAAGAATACGAGCAATTAGCACCCGGCTTTGAAGTAGTAGAAAACCAGTTTTTAGGAAGGAACGAAGAAGTATTTAACATGTAATCGGTTTAGAATTAAAACAAGTAATTAAATAATTAAATGCCCTCATTCTAACGAAAGGAACTGAGGGGTAAAAAGTAACAACCAACAAACAATCAATCATGGCAAAATTAAATTTCGGTGGTTTAGAAGAAAACGTGGTCACCCGTGAAGAGTTTCCGCTTTCCAGAGCACAGCAAGTATTAGAAAATGAAGTAGTAGCAGTGATAGGTTACGGTGTGCAAGGTCCTGGACAGGCATTGAACCAAAAAGAAAATGGCATCAATGTAATTGTAGGCCAACGAAAAGAAACTAAATCATGGGACAAAGCTGTGAATGATGGCTTTGTACCCGGTGAAACACTTTTTGAAATTGAAGAAGCTTTGGAAAAAGGCACCATCATTTGCTACCTGCTAAGCGATGCTGCTCAATTGCAATTATGGCCTACCGTAAAAAAGCACCTCACTCCAGGAAAAGCACTTTATTTCTCCCATGGATTTGGTATTACATTCAGTGAGCAAACCGGCATTATACCTCCAGATGATGTGGATGTTTTTTTGGTAGCACCCAAAGGTTCCGGTACCTCGCTGCGTCGAATGTTTTTGCAAGGGCGTGGGCTCAATAGCAGCTATGCCATTTACCAGGATGCAACCGGCCGCGCTTTTGAACGAGTGGTGGCTTTGGGCATTGCCATTGGCAGCGGTTATTTGTTTGAAACCGATTTTAGAAAAGAAGTATTTAGTGATCTGACTGGTGAACGCGGTACGCTGATGGGTGCTGTGCAAGGTTTGTTTGCGGCGCAATATGAAGTGCTGCGCAGCAATGGCCACTCACCTTCTGAAGCGTTCAATGAAACAGTGGAAGAGCTAACCCAATCCTTAATGCCCCTGGTAGCGGAAAATGGAATGGACTGGATGTATGCCAATTGCTCCACTACCGCGCAGCGCGGTGCATTGGACTGGTGGAAAAAATTTAGGGACGCTACGCTTCCTGTTTTTAATGACCTGTATGCAAGCGTAGCCGCAGGTACAGAAGCAGCACGATCTATTGAAAGCAACAGCAAACCAGACTACCGCGAAAAGCTGGAAGAAGAACTGAAAGAACTGCGTGAAAGTGAGTTGTGGCAGGCAGGTAAAACAGTGAGAAGTTTGCGGCCGGAAAATCAAAAGCCTGCCGTATCCGCCAAAAAATTATTAGAAACATTAACCTCTTCCTGATGACCAAGTCCGGCCCTACCAAATTAGTATATACGGCAGCTGTGGAGCGGTTAAAAAACGTTGTAAAAAGAACTCCATTGTTGTTAAATGAAAATCTTTCTAAAAAATATGGCTGCCTTGTTTATTTGAAAAGAGAAGATCTTCAAATTGTACGCTCCTACAAATTGAGGGGAGCGTACAATATGCTGGTGAGTTTACCTAAAGAGCAATTAATGAATGGAGTGGTTTGTGCCAGTGCCGGCAACCATGCGCAAGGATTTGCTTATTCATGCAAAAAACTGGGTGTGAAAGGAGTCGTTTTTATGCCCATCATCACACCACGCCAAAAGATCCAGCAAACCAAAATGTTTGGTGAAGGATTTATAGATGTTCGTTTGATAGGAGACTCATATGATGATTGTGCCATTGCTGCTAAGAGGTTCACTAAGGAAAATAAAATGGTCTTTATACCGCCATTTGATGATTACAAAATAATAGAAGGTCAGGCCACTGTTGGTGTAGAAATATTGGAAGATCAGCAACATATTGATTACCTGTTTGTACCCGTTGGAGGTGGAGGTTTGGCGGCCGGTGTCGGGTCTTATTTTAAAACATTTTCTCCCAACACAAAAATAATTGGTGTGGAGCCGGAAGGCGCCCCCTCCATGACTGCTGCATTAGAAGCAGGAGCGCCGGTGACCTTAGCCTCTATTGAACGCTTTGTAGATGGAGCTTCTGTACAGCGGGTAGGTGATCTTACTTTTTCTATTTGTAAAGAAGTATTGGATGAAATGTGGCTTGCGCCGGAAGGCAAGGTGTGCACCACCATATTAAACTTGTATGAAAAAGATGCTTTGGTGATAGAACCCGCGGGTGCACTATCTATTACAGCATTAGACGCTTATAAAGAAAAAATAAAAGGGAAGAAAATTGTTTGCATTATTAGTGGAAATAATAATGATATAGACCGGATGCAGGAAATAAAAGAACGTTCTCTCCAGTACGAAGGATTAAAACATTATTTCCTTATACAGTTTGCTCAACGGCCAGGAGCATTGAAAGAATTTGTCAATTCAGTGTTGGGCCCTCATGATGATATTACCCGGTTTGAATACATTCAAAAACATAATAAAGAAACTGGTCCGGCCTTGGTAGGCATAGAATTAAGTGCAAAAAAAGATTATGATGCTTTATTAAAAAACCTAAAAAAAAGTGGTATTTATTTTACTGAATTGAAAAGTGGTGATCACCTATTTGGTTACCTCGTGTAGGCCGTTTTCTAAATTTTATACATAAAATTTATTGCGCTCCATAAAAATTAAATTTCTAATAATCTCGCCGACTTTTTTATTTAAGTCCTGCTATTTAAGAAGTAAGCAATTGACAGTAGCCCTGTGTTTTTCCAGACGCTTCTTTTTTTATGATGAATTTAAAATAAGGGCTAATTCTAATCAATCTTAAAAGGAAATATCATACATAAAAAACAAAGTACACGATCACCAATACGATTAGGAGAATTCCTCCGGCATTATATAAAAACGCTACCCTTCTTCTTTTTAGCTCTCGCCGGAACGTTGCCGTTTTTCTCATATATCGCAATTAATCAATTAGCAGTTGTGATGAAATAAATAACCTTTGATAGGTTAAGTACAACAAATTAAATATTATTAGTCACAGTTTTTCTATTTATTTCGATGAAACGCAAGTGCCAACCTATCCATTGTTTGGATTGACTGGTTAGGTTTTTATAAAAAATTGTTACCTGGCAAAAGCCAATTTAAATTTTATTGCCATTTTTGGTTATGATTACGGTGAAGGAAGCAGATGAATTATTATCAAAAGAAATCAAAGATTATGGCAATGTCACCTTACCATTTGATAAAACTTCAGGCCGCATATTAACTGCACCTATGATGGCCGACAGAGATATACCTCCATACCACCGGGTGACCATGGACGGCATCGCGATACGATTTGAAGAATTTAAAAAAGGTACTCGCCTTTTTAAAATTGTTGCTACGCAAGCTGCCGGTGAGGAACCAAAACAGGTAGTTAACAATACTGATTGCATCGAAATAATGACTGGTTGTGCCTTGCCTTCTACGGTTGATACAGTAATCCGTTACGAAGATTTAAAAATA
>JBDSBL010000061.1:0-5663 GCA_039921625.1 Chitinophagaceae bacterium | reverse complement strand
ACTTTTTTATAAACGACCTCTTAGGTGGAAGAGGATGGTAGCTTTTAAAAGGAGTCTTGGTTCGGGGCCCCTTTCTTTTTTTATTATCAAAACAGTAATTTTTATTTTTTACTTGCTGCCCACGCATCCATTTTACGCTCCACCACTTCCAATGGCATGCATCCATCTTTCAAAAATTCATCATGAAAATCCGATAACCGAAACTGATCGCTCATCTGCCCCGTGTATTTATCTCTTAGTTCCCTGATCTTTAATGCTCCTATTTTATAAGAAAGGGCCTGGCCAGGAATAGCCATATAGCGTTCTATTTCAGCAGTAGCTCCTTGTTCGTTGATGGCTTCATTATCCATCATGTATTTGATGGCCTCTTCTCGTGTCATGCCTTTTGTATGCATAGCTACATCTACCACCAACCGTATGGCCCTGTGTATTTCATCGCCCAATGCGCCCATATATTGATAAGGATCTGTGTACAGCCCTAATTCTTTTCCAAGTGATTCGCAATAAAGCGCCCAGCCCTCACCGTAGGCACCGTACCAGCTAAAGCGCCGGAACTTAGGCAGGGATTCATTTTCCTGCTGTAATGAAATTTGGTAATGGTGTCCGGGTATGGCTTCGTGCAGAAAAAGTGATTCCATTCCGGAGGTAGTATTGAAAGTAGTAGCGTCCAATATGGGTACATAAAAAATACCGGGACGAGAACCATCCGGTGTGCCCTGGTTGTATTCAGCACTGGCGGAAGCTGCCCTGAAAGCTTCTGTTTGCCGTATTTCAAAAGGAGTTTTTGGTGTGCGGCCAAACATTTTTTTCAGGTTCGGATCTATGCGTTGCTGAATAGCTTTAAAGGCGGCCAATACTTCCTGCGGCGTTTTATAAGGCATAAAACGCTTGTTGGTTTTCATAAATTCAAAAAAAGATTTTAAGTCGCCTTTAAAACCAACACTGTCTTTTATATGCTCCATCAGGCCACGGATGCGCTGCACCTCAGCCAGGCCGGTATTGTAAATTTCATCGGCAGTTTTATCCGTGGTGGTCCAGTAGCGGATTAAATATTTGTAGCGTTCTGCCCCTTCCGGAATGGCGCTAATACCAGAGGTGGTGCGGGCTTTGGGTAAATATTCCTTCTTTAAAAAATCCCCTAATTTTTTATAGGTTGGAATAAGTGAAGTGGTAATTGCAGTAGTGTATGCCTTTCGGATAGAATCTTTTTGTACAGCAGAAAAAGCAGTAGGCCATTTTTTGAGAGGGCCATAAAAAACATTCGTGGCGGTATCATTTACCGTCATGGCCTGCATTTGCGGAATCATTTTAACCACTAATGCGCGAGGCAGCACAATGCCTGCCGCCATTCCTTTTTTAAAATTAGCAATAGCGGTGTCTGCCCATACTGAAAACAACCGTACACGGCTTAACCAGTTATCATAATCTTTTTCTGATTTAAATGGTTGGCTACTTTCGCCAGAGCCTAGTTGACCCATTGTAATAGGCAAGCCCCAAAACTGTTGAAAGGGAATATATTGGTCATGAAATTTTAAACCTTCCAATTGCATTTCCATTTCCCGCTTAAAAATGTCATAGGAGATGCGGTCATTTTCACCCAGGTCATCCCGATTAAATTTTTGAACAGAATCCAGGTAAGTTGAATAAAAATGCTGCAACGTATCGCGAAACGAATCTGATATATCAATAGTTAGCTGGTCATTGTAGCGGTTATCACCGTTTTGCGTAGCCTCTAATGGAAAAAGCTGCATCCGCTTCTCCCAATAAGTATCAAAAATTTTCGCCAGGTCATTACTACTGCCCTTTGTGGCCATACTATGATTAGCAGTTGTGGTGGGGCCTGGAGATTGTTTGGTATCGTTACAAGAGATAAAAACGATCAACAAAAAAAGTATTATTGTTTTGTGCATGAGGCTATATTTCTTTAAAAATAAATATTGCAACCGCATGTTTCCTACTTTTTATTTACTACCTATTTAAGAAAGTATATGAGGTAATTACACTTAGTAATTTACGATACAGAGCCAAGAGTCATGCGTAAATAGGTAATAATATCGGATATTGAAGTATTTAGTATGTCTTTGTGACGCTACAAACAAGACAGTTCATTACATTTGCCTTTTAGCACTTTTTATTAATGGAATACAATACAGGCCGCAATTATTTGATCATTCGTGAGTACGGACGCCACATTCAGCGTATGGTGGAGCACGTATTGACTATAGAAGACCCCGAGCGACGCCAGCAGAATGCGCAGGTAGTAATTGAGTTGATGGGAGTTTTAAATCCGCATTTAAAGAACGTTGAAGATTTCCGGCACAAGCTGTGGGACCATCTTTTTTTAATCTCTGATTTCAAACTTGATGTAAAATCGCCTTACCCGATACCAACGCGTGAAAAATTAAAAGCAAGGCCACAGCCCCTTCCTTATCCAAAGCGCTATCCAAAATATGCACACCTTGGTAAGAACCTTGAGATCATTATTGATAAAGCATTGAAAGAAGAAAATGGCGAAAAACGCCAGGGATTTGCCAATGCTATAGCCTACTACATGAAGCTTGCCTACAACAACTGGCATAAAGATCAGGTGCACGACGATGCGATACAAAGTGAGCTGACCAATATTACTAAAGGCCAATTGGAATTTACCAACACCCCTTATGTAAAAGCCTACCGCCCTCAACCGGAGAACCGCGACCGTGGCGGATATGGACGCCAACAGACCCGTGGAAAATATCAACCTCGCGGTGGCAGCGGCGGAGGAAGAAATGATGGCGGACGCAATGATGGCGGACGACCTGACGGCCGAAATAACAACAATAATAAATACGGCAAAAAGCGTTTTAAATAATTCTTTTTACTACCTCATTATAAAAGTTGATTGACCGGTTCAGTCAACTTTTTTATTTTATAGAATAATGTAATTGGAATATCCTTTTAGGAAAACAGTGACTAAAGTAAGTACCGAGGTAGTTGGTTTACTATTATTCCCTGCCTCTCTGTCTTAGAAAAATTAAAATAAACCTATGTCATCCTTTGAAGTAATTGGTGGAAAAAAATTAAGTGGTGAAATCATTCCGCAAGGCGCCAAAAACGAAGCATTGCAAATCATAAGTGCGGTATTGCTTACTGCAGATAAAGTAACGGTATCAAACATCCCGGATATTGTAGATGTAAACCTGCTCATAGAATTGCTGGAGGAGATGAATGTAAAAACTGAACGGCCAAACCGCCATACCTGCACCTTTCAGGCAGATGATGTGAATGTAGCTTATTTAAAAAGCGACGCCTTTAAACAAAAAAGCGGAAGGCTCCGTGGTTCTGTAATGCTGGCCGGTCCACTTCTTACCCGTTTTCATAAAGCATTTATTCCCAAACCCGGGGGTGATAAAATTGGCCGTAGAAGATTGGATACGCATATTGTAAACTTTGAAAAACTGGGAGCTCATTTTGACTACGATGCAGAAGATGGCTTTTTCCACTTAACGGCCGACAGGCTTTGTGGTGCCTATTTATTGCTGGATGAACCTTCTGTGACCGGCACGGCCAATATTGTAATGGCCGCGTCTTTGGCTGAAGGAATCACCACCATCTACAATGCTGCCTGCGAGCCTTATGTGCAACAGCTTTGCAAAATGCTGAACCAAATGGGAGCAAAGATCAGCGGGGTGGGGAGTAATTTATTGACTATAGAAGGGGTAGAAAAATTATCAGGAACAGAGCATCAAATGCTGCCGGACATGATTGAGGTAGGATCTTTTATAGGCCTGGCGGCTATGACGCAAAGTGCTCTTACCATTAAAAACGTAAGCCGTGAAAATCTAGGAGTGATACCAGAAAAATTTGAGCAACTCGGTATAAAATTAGATTTTATAGGAGATGATATACACGTGCCGGAGCAGGACCATTATGAAATACAATCTTTTTTAGATGGCGGTACATTGACCATTTATGATCATCCATGGCCTGGCTTTACACCGGACCTTTTAAGTATTGTATTGGTAACGGCGATACAGGCAAAAGGAGCAGTCCTCATTCACCAAAAAATGTTTGAAAGCCGGTTATTTTTTGTAGATAAATTAATAGAGATGGGTGCCCGCATCATCCTCTGCGATCCGCACCGGGCGGCTGTTATAGGTCTTGAAAGAAAATACAAACTGCGCGGTATTACAATGAGTTCTCCGGACATTCGCGCTGGCGTTGCCTTGCTGATTGCTGCCTTGAGCGCCGAAGGAAAAAGCATTATTCAAAACAGCGATCAGATAGACAGAGGCTATCAATACATTGATACGCGACTGCAAAATTTGGGCGCCCAAATAAAAAGAATATAAATTTTAAATGACCGCAAATGCCTTTATAATTTTATATACTTGGTTTCTTCACAACGGTATATCCTCTTCTAAACAATTCAGATCACACATTACTATTTAAGTTCCATAAGTGCAAAAATGCGTGCCCATTATGCTTATAAATTGTAACAATAATTAAAGTGGTTTTTAATACTATGAACTATTACCATTGTATGAATGTTATCCATCCAACTGCCTCTATTGAGACAGTTTCCAAGTTCCAGACCTCTATTTTGTTACAATAATTTTGGTAGTTATTACCATTCAGTAAAAGATAAAAACCGGAATAGCAAACATCTTTTCCTGGTAAATTTTAAATAGATAAAAAATGGAAAAATTAGCATTGTTAGTTACGCTTCAGGCAAAAAAGGGAAAAGAAACAGAAGTTGAAAATTTTTTGAAAGGTGGCTTAGCCATTGTACAAGGAGAACCGGGCACCAAACAATGGTACGCTTTATCATTAGGTGATGGTAAGTATGGAATCTTTGATTCGTTTGATGATGAAGAAGGCCGCAATGCACACCTTAATGGTAAAGTAGCAGCTGCACTGATGGCCCAGGCAGGAGATTTATTTTCTACTCCTCCCAGCATTGAAAAAGTGGATTTGCTTGCTGTAAAATCTTAATGGCCTGCAGCATTTTGTGGTTTGTGCACTACAAATTGCAGTTCCATCAACCAGCTAATTGCTTCTTATTAATCCTACCCTTTTACCCACTCCATTACTTCTTCTAATGGCTTACGCTTTGCTCCAGGGGAAGGTATAGCCACCTGCCCAATGTAAAAAAAGCCTAATAATTTATCTTCTTCATCCAATCCAAAAAAAGCTTTTGCTTTTTCATTATACGTAATGCCACCGGTGGTCCAGTAACCGCCAATGCCATACACTGTAGTAGTTAAATACATATTTTGAACGGCGCAAGCCACCGCTGCTATTTCTTCCTGCACATGAAAGCGGCGGGCTTCATTGCGCTTCATACATAAGGCAATTATGTGCGATGCTTTTACTGGCGTTTCCAACAGGTTGTTGTAGGTTGTTTCCTTAAAGTTTTCACCAGCAGATTCTTTGTATAATTCTGCCTGAAATTGCGCCAGTTTTTTCAGGCCACCATCAGCAAAAACTACAAATCTCCACGGCTCCGTATGCCCGTGATTGGGCGCCCAGGTGGCATTCTCCAGCAATTGCAGCACAATGGCATCATCTACCTTTTGGCCGGCATCAAACTGTTTTGGAAACACAGAACGTCGGTTGCGGATCAATTCATTAAAGGCTTTTATATCGTACTGCATGCGGTAATTATTTTATTTATAGAGGTT
>JBDSBL010000060.1:0-24783 GCA_039921625.1 Chitinophagaceae bacterium | reverse complement strand
AGGTACTTCATTTTTATCTTCTTTTTTATACCTGCCCTGTGTGTAATTGATGGTACTTAAAAAACGTAATTGCCTGGTAAGATCAAGAGTAACGGCTGCATTAAAACCGTACAGGTCTGCTCGATTTACATTTTGATTGGAAAACACTTTGCTTGCCAAACCATTATAGTTTACGGAATCTTTTCCATTTAATTGGTCGGGGGCAAGGGCTATGGCATTTCTGAATTGGGTATAATATCCCGTTGCTTCCAATTTTACTATTTGGGCAATACTTTGGTTTACTGCAAAATCCACGTTATAGGTATACTCAGGCTTTATATTAGGATTGGGAATGATCAGTTGCCTTGAAGCAGTGTTTGATTCAAAAATGCGAGCCAAATCATCAATGTTAGGAGCCCGGAACCCTGTAGCACCACTAAGTGAAAGCCGGGTGTTGGGTGATGGAAAATAAATGATACCCAAGTTGCCCGTGGCAGCGGAGTTATTTTGTTTTAAATCTGTGAATGGAAGTTTTAAAAATGAGTTATCCTCAATGCTTGAATAGAGACGTACATATTGCAACCGAAGACCATCATTTATCACAAACTTTTCATTGCGCCACTTCCAAATGTGCTGTGCATACATGCCAAAATAATTCATTCGGTTATCTCCATTTGGATATCGGGAATCAAGTGGTGACCGGCCATTAGTCAAAATGTTTTTCCGGTACGCCGTTGACTTTAGTTTATTTAATTGCCCGTCAGTACCAATGGTTATTTCATGCTGGTTCCATGTTTTTTTTCCATCCACTGTATAACTCATTACCTGCAAAGCCTCCTGTCGGATATCGAGTCTATCATATCTTCGGTACTCTCTCTGGTTCCTGCTTTCTTCTATGTATTGGTGTGCTACAATGGCTTTAAACTGATCAAAAAATCCTAATTGTTTTACACTTATTTCATACGCTGCGAGAGTCCTCGTTTGCGGGCCATAATACCATTGTGCATAGCGAAGCAAACCATTGCGGATATCCTGCAAACGATCGTACCGGGGAATATTGGATGAAGAAGAATATTGGAGGTTGAGCAAATGAGAAACCTTATTGGTTTGGTTAAATAATATCTTTTGCGTAATGTCCCACTGGCTGTATCCGGAGAATTTTTGAACCCTGTCATCTTCATTTGTTACTATAGAATCAATCTCGTTTATAGTAGTAATGTACTTTGGCCGTCGGCCAAAATTGGGATAGGAATCAGGATAGTGAGAACCCATTTTTAAATCATTAAAATTGCTATAATTATAAGATTGCAGCCATCCCCATTTTTTCCCACCAATGCTAAGATCGGCGTGCATTGTTTTTTCTTTGTTAGCGGTGCTGTGCCGTGCAAATACAGATCCGCTTTTTGTTGTTTTATCTGTCAAAGAAAGCTTCGGTACTTTGGTACGCATATGCACTACTCCACCCAATGCATCACTGCCATACAGCGTGGAGGCTGGGCCATATAATACCTCAATACGCTCCAGCATATTCTGATCAATGGTTATTACATTTTGCAAGTGCCCCGCACGATAGATTGCATTGTTCATACGAATGCCATCAATAACTAAAAGTACCCGGCTGGCTTCAAAGCCACGGATGACGGGGCTGCTGCCGCCTTGTTGGCTTTTTTGTACAAATATATTTCCTGTATTAATCAAAAGGTCACCGGTATTTTGTGCATTCATTAATGCAATTTGTCTTGCTGTGATGATATCAATTTTTTGAGTTACATTTTTTTTGCGTTCAGCAAATTTGTTTGAGTAAATGATCACTTCATCAAGGCTTTTTTCCAAAGTATCCTGTTGGCCATATATGTGTATGATGCTGCATAGCATAATTGCCGTGCATAATATTTTCTTCATTTTTAATTTTTAAATAGGAGCTGCCTATCTACATAAACTAATCGTTAAATGCAGATACATTTTAGTGTAGGAAAAATTAAATTAGAGGAGAAGTTTGCGGTGGCGGAGATGGTACACTTGCATACCATCGTATTTTATTGCCAGATGTAAAAGGAGAAAATTTATTTTCCTTTATTGATGCAAAATGACCTTCCGACTGCGGATAGAAAAATGAGTTTTGCAACAATTGAAATAGTTGTTCAAACCCAATACTGTTTTTATCTTCCTTTTCTTTGGAAGCGTTTGCCACGCTTTCTTCCAACTCTATTTCTGCTTCGTCAAACCAACCGTAAAGCAATAAGCTGGAACCGCTTTTTTTTATTTGAATGACATCAAACAGTTTTCCTTCAATAATCACCTCTTCTTCATAATGCACCCATGTTACTTCTTGGGCGGATACTGCTACTATCTGAATGTCTTTGGTTGCCAAACGAGCTTCCACTGTACTCTTTAAATATTGCTGTTGCAGCAGCACTATCGTAAAAAACAAATAGGGAGCAATAGAAAGTGAAAGAAATACACTTCCAGTAAGGTATTTATTGCGTGGAACCAAGGGTTATTGTAAGCTGTCTTGTAGGTTTTGTGCCCAGGTTATTAAAGTGTTTTTCTCTACTGCAGAAAGCCTAGCTTCTTTATGAATCCATAAATAAGAACTCAAAGGCATTTTATCTTCTTTTACCATATCCACTAATTCTTTCAATTTGTGCTTTCCTTTTTTTATGCTGTACGTACCAAATTCATCTAAGTTAAATTCCTTTTTTCCGTTGGTTACGTGATTGTTTAAAAACCAGGTGACAGGTTGAATTTTATTGTACCAGGGATACTTGGTATTATTGGTATGGCAGTCGTTGCACGCTTTTTCTAAAATGACATTTACATCATGAGGCACGCCATATCTTGCAATTGAATTTGGCTGTACACCGGGATGGATATTTTTTGCCGGCCGAAAGAGTTGAATAATTAAAAAGAGGGCTACAAATACTAAGAGAATGCGAATTACCATAGGTTAATTTATTAAAATATTTCCTGTCATTTCTTTAGGTATGGGCAGGTGCATTAACGTTAAAATAGTAGGAGCAATATCTCCCAACTTTCCATTTTTTATATCCCCATGCCAGGTATTATCAATTATAAAAAACGGAACTAAATTTAAAGTATGTGCTGTATTGGGCGATCCATCTTCATTGATCATAAAGTCTGCATTGCCATGGTCTGCCAGTAAAAATATAGCATAATCCTTTTGTAGCGCCTTGGTCACTATTCTTTGTAAACAACTATCAACTGTTTCTACCGCTTTTACCACTGCACTCCACACCCCCGTATGTCCTACCATATCTGCATTGGCAAAGTTAAGGCAGATGAAACTTGCGTTCGCTATTTCTAATTGCGGCAACAATATTTCTGTTACTTCCACAGCGCTCATCTCCGGCTTCAGATCGTAAGTAGCTACTTTAGGAGAAGGGATCATAATGCGCTGTTCTCCATTAAAAGGAGCTTCGCGGCCACCACTAAAAAAGAAGGAAACATGCGGGTATTTTTCTGTTTCGGAAATCCTTATTTGGCTAAGTCCCTGCTGCTCTATTATCTCGCCAAGTGTATTGGTTAAATTATCAGCATCAAATATAATATGCACATTCTTATAGGTTGCATCATACTCCGTCATGGTGGTATAATTCAGTTGCAAGTGATGCATGTCATATTCAGGGAAATCAGTTTGGGTAAGTGCTTTGGTTATTTCGCGGCAACGGTCTGTTCTAAAATTAAAACAGATGGCTACATCGCCATCTTTGATGGTGGCAATAGGCTCATTACTATCATCTACTATCACGAGTGGCTTTATAAATTCATCGGTTACATTTTGTGCATAGGATTGTTGGATGCCAGCTACAGCACTTTTTGTATTCACACCCACACCTTTTACCATCGCATCGTACGCCAGCTTTATTCTTTCCCACCGGTTGTCGCGGTCCATGGCATAATAGCGTCCGGTGATGGATGCAATTTTTCCCGTTGTTTTTAATGTGACATCTTCCAGGTCTTTTATAAAAGCTAAACCACTTTTAGGATCACAATCACGGCCATCTGTAAAGGCATGGATGAATACATTTTGCAACCCATTATCCTTGCACAATTGTAGGATAGCTTTCAAGTGATTGATGTGAGCGTGCACGCCACCATTGCTCACAAGCCCCAATAAATGCAATGGTTTGTTTTGTTCCTTAGCTGCAGTAATGGAAGCCAATAATGTTTTATTTTTTTGAAAAAGACCTTCTTTGATGGCTACATTTATTCGCTGCAATTCCTGGTACACTATACGGCCGGCACCAAGGTTTAAATGGCCTACTTCTGAATTGCCCATTTGGCCTTCTGGCAGTCCTACATCTTCGCCGCAGGTAACAAGGGTACTATGTGGATATTGGTGATAAAGTGAATCTACAAAAGGAGTGTGCGCAGCTTGTATCGCATCTGCTTTTTTTACCTTCCCCAATCCCCATCCATCCATTATAATTAGAATAACTTTTTTTTGCTGCATATCCTTGTTTTCCTTGTTTAGGATGCAAAGCTATTGAAACGTAAAGGTTTTGTTTATTTTACCGCAGGTAATTGTTAAAAGCCCTACTGTGGCACATTTTTCGTTCCTATGGTGTAAACGTATAAGAATATGAAAAAAACTTTTACTCTAATACTATCTTCTATAATCCTTTTGTTGGTGGCTTTTAAGCCATTAGCGGGTTTGGATGATGTGATTGCTGCTTTGAATAGCGGTAATGCTACAGAACTGGCTAAGTATGTAGATGATAATATAGAAATCAACCTTCCTGATAAAGGAGATACTTACAGCCGGTCACAGGCCGTGATGATTCTTCGTGATTTTTTTACCAATAATGGAGTGAAATCTTTTGAGGTGAAACACAAAGGAAATAACGGCACGAGCGAGTTTTGTATTGGTCTGCTCCAAACGCGATCAGGCACTTATAGAACTACTGTTTTTATGAATAATAAAAATGGAAAGCAGTTGGTACGGGAAATCAAATTTCAACCTATGTAGTTTTCAATTTGCATAAATTTTTTAAATGATCCTGCCTTTATTGGGCAGGATTTTTATTGTATGGTTGGGCCATGTAGGTTTCGAATTATAAGTAACCTCTATCTTAAATTTTTCCTTTTTACTATCCTTTTTTATTGGAGCCGCTCCCTACCAAAGTGCTCCTTATTTTTGCTCTATGATTGATTTTGATGCACGACTTTATAAACTAGTAGATGCGGCTTTGCAAGAAGATGTAGGCGATGGAGATCATTCCACACTTTGCTGCATCCCTGCAGATGCAAAAGGCAAAGCATTATTAAAAGTAAAACAGGATGGAATACTGGCAGGAATAGATGTGGCGGAAAAAATTTTCAAATACCAAAAATTAAACGCTGTATTTACAAAGCAACTTAGTGATGGCGATGAAATGAAGGCGGGAGATATTGCTTTTGAAGTGGAAACCAACGTACATACCATCCTGCAATGCGAACGACTGGTGCTCAATATAATGCAACGCATGAGTGGTATAGCAACGCTCACTAAGCAATACACGGATCAATTAAAAGGCTTTAAAACAAAACTGCTGGACACACGCAAAACAACTCCCAATTTCCGGCTGTTAGAAAAAGAAGCGGTGCGGATTGGTGGAGGAGTAAACCACCGGTTCGGCCTTTATGATATGATCATGCTAAAGGACAATCACATTGATTATTGTGGCAGTATTGAAGAGGCAATAAACCGTGCAGCTAACTATGTGCAGCAGTACAAACCAAGTATGAAAATAGAAGTGGAAACAAGATCACTGGATGATATAAAAAGTGTACTGGCCATGGGTAGGGGTAAAGTACACCGCGTGATGCTCGATAACTTTAGCCCGGAAGAAATAAGAGAAGGGTTGACATTAATAGATGGCCAATTTGAAACAGAAGCGAGTGGTGGTATCAATTTGCAAACCATAAAAGAGTATGCAGCAACGGGTGTAGATTATGTGAGTGTGGGCGGCCTCATTCACCAGGCGCAAAGTTTAGACTTGAGTCTGAAAGCCGTTATTGATAATTGAAATAGCGAATTAATTTCATAAAAAATTTATTTCCAGATTTTCATTTCCAGATTATGGCTAAGAAAAAAGAAGGCGATCAATACGGCTTTGTATTCAGTACGGATCCAAATTTTAAATTTAAAGAAGAGGAGAATGAAGCAACCCAAACCTTGCCGGCAGCACAACAAAAACTAAAGATAAAATTTGAAACAAAACACCGCGGTGGCAAAGCGGTAACCTTGTTGCAAGGGTTTGCGGGTACGGAAACGGACCTCGAAAAATTAGGGAAAAGCCTGAAGAATTATTGTGGCACTGGGGGTGCTGTAAAAGATGGAGAAGTAATGATACAAGGCGACCAACGCGATAAAGTACTTCAGTGGCTGGTGAAGAACGAATATAAAAACACGAAGAAAATTTAATGCATGGTCGCATCTCTTTTTCAACTGGCAAAAGTTCCATTATGTTCTTCTGTACCAGTGTGCGACGCCACTGAAGTTGCTGCTTATTCTTTAGCCCGGACAATAAAAAAAGCATTATGGAAATAATGCTTTTTGCTTTTTAAATGTGGAGCTCTCTTATTGGCCTTGTGCTAAACTATAGCCTCGTTTGTCGCCCCACATATTGAGCAATTCCAGTGAACAAATTTTAAAGTCTGCACTCAGAGTAACGTACAGTCCAATAATATCTTGTTGGTTTAAAGATTGCTCTGCCAAACCCTCAAAACGAAGATTGTATTGATTAACGAGGTTGGTATATTTTGAACCTGTTGGCCACACTTGTGTACCGCGGTTGCTGATGGAAATGAGTTTGAATTTAACGCCTCCATGCAACAAACATTTTTGGGCAATTTTTTCCGGCTGTTCGCTGCTTTCAATAAAAAAGTCAACCCCCACTATCTTTTCTTCTTCGGTTTCTTTGGTTACCATCATCGCATTTTGCTCCAGCTTGAAAGGAGCCGGCGTACCTGGTTTGTTGGCTACTATTTCTTTTGCACCGTGCGCTGGAATTTTGCCAAAATTGGAAATGATGGCGGCCGCAAAGTCAGTAGTATTTAATGCGGGAATTGCTTTATCTCCAAAGTCTCCGGTGTGGATGCCTTGCTCTAAAGTGTACAAAAGTGCATTTTCAATAATAGCCGCATTTTCTGTAAGGCCCAGGTGGCGCAACATTGAAATACCACTCAAAAGGAGAGCGGTTGGATTAGCAATATTTTTTCCGGCAATATCTGGAGCAGTGCCGTGCACGGCTTCAAATATGGAAATATGATCTCCAATATTTGCTGAAGGAGCAAAGCCTAAACCACCCACGAGGCCCGCACATAAATCAGAAATTATATCGCCTTGCAAATTGGTCATTACAATAACGTCAAACCGATCCGGGCGAACGACCAATTGCATAGCAAGGTCATCTACTATTTTGTCATCAGCATTAAGTTCGGGGTACTCTTTGGCTACTTCGTAAAAACATTCTAAAAATAAACCGTCGGTCAACTTCATGATGTTGGCCTTGTGCCCGCAGGTAATGCGAGTGGCCTTTTCCAGTCGCGCCATTTCAAATGCATAACGGATAACCTGCATGCTTCCCGGGCGGGTGATGAAGCGACGACTCAGTGCGACATCATGCGTGAGCATATGCTCAATGCCACCATAAGTGTCTTCAATATTTTCACGAACGATGGTAATGTCAATGGGGATACCTGCTTTGCTAAAAACAGTATCTACTCCATGTAGTGTTTGAAAAACTCTCTTATTGGCATAAGTATTCCACGTTTTGCGGGCAGTTACATTCACACTTTTTACTCCTTTGCCTTTAGGTGTTTCCATTGGGCCTTTGAAAAGAAGGCCTAATTCTTCAATGGTTTTTTGTGCCTCTGGCGTCATTCCATTGGAAAAGCCTTTGTCAAAAACCCATTTCCCCATATCTACAAACTGATATTCAAGTTCTACGCTATTGGCTTTGAAGATGTTAAGTACAGCTTCCATTATTTCCGGTCCTATTCCATCGCCTTTAGCTACTGCTATTTTCATGTTAAAGGTGTTTTAAGTGAGGGCAAATTTAGGGTATGTGAAACTATTGCTCCAGCATCTGCGTTTATACTATGGTGTGAACTTTGATTACTTTACTTTAAACTTGCGGTATGGTCAGTAAATTATCTGAAGGTGTTAAGATAAGCGTAGAAACATTCTATCAGCAGGATTACTCTAATCCAATGCAGTCTGAATACATGTTTGCTTACCGCATCACTATAGAAAACAACAATGGTTTTCCTGTAAAACTTTTAAGTCGCCACTGGCATATATTTGATAGTAATGGTGAGCTTCGTGAGGTAGAAGGTGAAGGCGTAGTAGGCCTGCAACCAATCATAAACAGTGGAGAAGAATATCAATATGTAAGCGGCTGTAATTTGCATACAGAAATGGGCCGTATGCACGGTACCTACCAAATGGAAAACCTGCATTCTAAAAAAGTATTTTCAGTAAAAATTCCTTCTTTTGAAATGATTGCTCCTTTTAAAAATAATTAAGGTTAGAAGTTTGAGAATTTCAATTAAGATTAGAAGATAGTGCCTTTTTTTACTTTTTTATTTGATACATACAATCTCACACAGCAGTTATCCTGTTCAATTATTTATTATTTCGGTTTGTACTTCGCTTCTTCAAAAATAGTTTTGAAAGGGGTTTTTAAAACATCCTGCACCGACAAGCTTTTCTTATTTTCCGCATACTTTTTTACAATCTGCCAGCCTACCCATTGCCCAATATTACCGGGAGAGTTTTCGGGCATATTTTGAGTAAATGGAGATTCACCTAAATAGTTTTGAATCACCGGTTGCTCAATGGAATAAATATTTTCATTCTTAGTGATCTGTGCCCAAATGTTGCCTTCATTTTCGGCGCACCAGGTTAATTGCTTTTTAGTAAAACCTGTTGTTACGCTGTCATTGGCAGTGGGTATAAAATGATCAAGCAGGTACCATTGTTTGCCACGCTCAATCATTTGTTCAATAAGTGGACGTCCACTGCTTGTATCAGAATAAATATCATCTACAATAAGCTTCATAGCATCCGGTACAATATATTCTTTATCAAATCTGCGGCTGATGTAGCGTGGTGCTACTTCAGTAATGTAGCGCTCTGATTGGTACAACGTAAAATTGTTGCCTAAATAAAACTGAAGGGAAATGCCTAGATAACCCGGACGCAAGAAGTCGGGAGTGTAGGTTTCGCCCAATTTAGCTAAGGCATCTACAGGGCCAATAAGCGTTATGATTTTGGGAACTTTATAATTAGGATAATAAAATAGTACATGCTTAAAGGCAGTCACAAAATCATTTTGAAAAGGACTAAAGTCCTTATACTTTGCCTGAGATGAATCCATCAAACCACGACTTTGCGCTAAAAAAAAACGTACTTGTTTTTCTGCATCGGCCGGACCAGAGATTCCTAAAACAGACTTTAAATATTCCGGTAAAAAGGAAGGATATTTTTGTTGCAACGCATCTAGCCCCGCTACAATATTGGCTGTATCGATTTTAAAAAAATCTTCTTCAAAGCGCTGTACCGGCACTGATACTTTAATATGGGAAACATCCGGCCCTTTTGTACTATTGGTGCAGGAAGCCATCAGCACAATTATTGCAAGGGTATATATTCTGTTCATAAAGCGTAAACGGTAGTATTATTAAATTAGTACTGAACTTTGAAAGATAAACAGAACTCTTAATCACATGAAAATATTTCTGGCTCAGCAAAATTATCACATCGGAAACTTTGATGAAAACAAGCGAAAAATTATTGAAGGCATTTATGCCGCCAAGGCTCAAGGTGCGGACCTGGTGCTGTTTTCAGAGCTTTGCGTTTGCGGATATCCGCCGCGTGACTTTGTAGAGTTTGAAGATTTTATCAATTGCTGCTATGCTACTATCAATGAAATAAAAGAACATACAGCAGATATAGGAGTGTTGATTGGGAGCCCCTCACGCAATCCAAGGAAAGAAGGAAAAGACCTGTTTAATGCAGCGTTTTTATTATACCAAAAAGAGATAAAAGCCGAAGTGCATAAAACGCTGTTACCTACCTATGATATTTTTGATGAGTACCGATATTTTGAACCTGCTTTTGATTGGAAAGTAGTTCCATTTAAAGGAAAAAATTTGGCCATTACTATCTGCGAAGACATCTGGAACTTAGGCGACAATCCCTTGTACCGCATTACGCCCATGGAAGAATTGATGAAGCAACATCCGGATGTGATGCTTAATTTATCAGCCTCTCCGTATAACTATGCTGCAGATGTAGTGCGCCGTAGTATAATGGAAGCACATGTAGAAAAATATAAGTTGCCCATGTTGTATTGTAATGCAGTAGGGGCACAAACGGAAATTGTATTTGATGGCGGCTCCCTTGTATATGATATCAATGGAGGGTTGGTAAAAGAAATGAAATATTTTGAAGAAGACAGTGCACTTTTTGACCTGGATGAATTGAGCATTATAAAAAATGAATCCTTGTCAAATCCATTGTCACAAGATGAAAAGGACATGCTGCAGGATGTAGCTTCTTTGCCCAATGGGGAAGATATGGGATTGAAAGCAACCGCTACTAATAATGGTGTGAAAAAATATTTTTATTCTCCGAATGATGTAGCCCGCGATACGGATACATTAAGCTACCTGGCAGATGAAAAAAACATCAATGAAATTTACCACGCACTTATTCTGGGCATCCGGGATTATTTTCAAAAGATGGGATTTACGCAAGCCATTCTTGGTGCAAGTGGAGGTATAGATAGTGCCGTAGTGCAGGCTTTAGCAGTGCAGGCACTTGGTAAGGAGCACGTTAGAGCGTTGCTAATGCCTTCGCCCTATTCTACTTCTCATTCAGTAGAAGATGCACAAGCACTAAGCAATAAATTAAACAATCCTCATGATATAGTTGGTATAAATGATGTGTACCAATCCTTTCTTTCCACACTTAAACCAATTTTTGGTGACCTGCCTTTTAGCGTAGCCGAAGAAAATATACAAAGCAGAACAAGGGGCAACTTATTAATGGCCGTAGCTAATAAATTCAACTATATTTTATTAAACACTTCTAATAAAAGTGAGCTTGCTACTGGGTATGGTACTTTGTATGGAGATATGGCGGGAGGTTTGGGAGTATTGGGAGATCTGTATAAAACGCAAGTATATGCACTGGCCAAATTCATTAACCAAAAAGAAGAGGTGATACCGGCACATATTATTTCTAAGCCGCCATCAGCAGAACTTAGGCCTGATCAAAAAGACAGTGACAGCCTACCGGATTATGATACACTTGACCGAATATTATTTCAATATATTGAAATGCGGCAAGGCCCGAGAGAAATAATAGCACAGGGATATAACGAAGCACTGGTGCGACGCATTTTAAAATTGGTCAATTCAAATGAATACAAGCGGGCTCAGTTTTGTCCTATTATCCGCGTGAGCAGCAAAGCGTTTGGAGTAGGCAGAAGAATGCCGATAGTGGCTAAATATTTATCCTGAATAATTAATGTTTAAGAATGGCAATAAGAGCTACCGTTCCTAAAATGGGAACTGTAGTATCTTTTGATAAGCTAAGTTTGGTAGCACTTAATTCCAATATTTTAAATTGTCCGCTAATGCCTAAGATACCACCGCCACCTAATTTTAAAGAGGTTTCATTATCAGCAAAGCTCCAGGTAATAGACGCAGATTGAGGATCTGTAGGATTACATTTTGTAGCACCCTCATCTACCACCCCAGTACCGTTTGGAGAAAGTGTCAAGGTATTATCTATCATACAGGAACTAAGAATGCCGGCGGGGGGAGGAAAATCAATGGTGCCATTTCTATCTCCATCAATGCCGGCATTATCATACTTCCAGGTGGCTTGAGTAATAACCGAAGTTTTTGTGGGCTGAGCGGGCGCATCGTTTCTATTGCAACTAATAAAAAAAATGAGAATAGGTAAAACAGCTAAAGAAATAAATTTCATAAATAATGAATGAACAGTGAAAGTACCAAAATTATTAAAAGTGCCTGCCACGAAAGGCTTCTTTAACACTTAAAATAAAATAAGGCAAACAATTTGCTAAAGACGCTTCGTATTTTCGATACTCTTAAATAAAGCACATGCAAAGAACGGCTGAAGATATCCGTCAACTTAATGACCGGATAAAGTACGCAGGCAGGTTTGTAGAAACCTTGAGAACTGAAATAGGAAAGATCATTGTAGGACAATCGTATATGCTGGATCGCTTGCTGATTGGCTTGCTAAGCAACGGTCATGTGTTGCTGGAAGGAGTTCCTGGTCTTGCAAAAACCTTAACCATCAAATCACTTGCACAGGCTATTCATGCCAAATTCAGCCGCATTCAATTTACTCCCGACTTGCTTCCTGCAGATGTGATTGGTACGATGATCTACAACCAGCAGCGGGCTGATTTTGTAGTGCGTCGCGGGCCAATCTTTGCCAATTTTATTTTGGCAGATGAAATAAACCGTGCTCCCGCTAAGGTGCAAAGCGCCTTGCTCGAAGCCATGCAGGAGCGCCAGGTAACCATAGGGGATACTACTTATAAATTAGATGAACCTTTTCTTGTATTGGCTACACAAAATCCGTTGGAGCAAGAAGGTACCTATGCATTGCCCGAGGCGCAGGTAGACCGGTTCATTATGAAAGTAGTGGTCGATTATCCTACCATGCAGGAAGAGCAAATGATCATCAGGCAAAGTGTACAAGGCTTAGCGGCACCGACTATCAACGCGGTAATTTCCTTGCAGGAAATAATTGATGCAAAGGAAATGGTGCGGCAAATTTATATGGATGAAAAAGTAGAGCAATATATTTTGGATATAGTATTTGCTACACGTCAGCCGGCAAAATATAACCTGGAAAAAATTAAACCGCTCATCTCTTACGGCGCTTCGCCAAGAGGAAGTATCAACCTTGCCATTGCCTCCAAAGCACAAGCTTTTTTGAATGGACGGGGCTATGTGGTGCCGGAAGATGTACGCAGCATAGCTAATGATGTATTGCGCCACCGTATTGGCCTGACCTATGAGGCTGAGGCAGAAAATATAACTGCAGAAAATTTGGTAGAACAGATTTTAGGAAAGATTAATCTGCCATAAGGTAGGTGACGGAAACAAAATTTAAAAGGCAACTTTTACAATGCTGACCACCGCTGAAATATTAAAAAAAGTAAGGGAGCTTGAAATTAAAAGTAAGAAGCTAACCACCGATCTTTTTACGGGTGAGTATCATAGTGCTTTTAAAGGAAAGGGAATGTCTTTTAGAGAAGTACGGGAGTACTATGCCGGGGATGATATTCGTTTTATTGACTGGAATGTGTCAGCCCGATTTGATCATCCGTTTAGTAAAGTATTTGAAGAAGAAAGAGAGCTAACTATAATGTTGCTGGTAGATGTAAGCGCTTCCTCACTCTTTGGTACAGTGGGCGCCCGAAAGAAAGATATAGCCACGGAGATAGCGGCTGTGCTTTCTTTTTCTGCTATCAATAATGCAGATAAAATAGGAGCCATTTTATATAGCAACAAAGTTGAAAAGTACATTCCTCCAAAAAAAGGAAAGCAGCATGCGCTTTATATTTTGCGTGAGTTATTGTCTGTGGTTTCAGATGAAAAAGGAACTGATCTTACTTCTGCTTTGCGATACTTTAGCAACACCACAAGGCAAAAAAGCATCGCCTTTATTTTAAGTGATTTCATTGATGCCAATTACAATGATGCACTCAGGGTAGCAGCCAATAAGCATGATATTATTGGAATCAAATTGTGGGATAAAATGGACCGCCAATTGCCGCAGATTGGTATGTTGCGCATCAGCGATGCAGAATCGGGAAATCAAAAGTGGATAGATACTAATAGCAAACTGGTACGGCACAAATACGAAAAAGAATTTTTTAGAGTTACGGATTATTGCAATGAAATATTTAAAAAGTGCGGAGCTGATTTATTGCATATCCGCACAGATGAAGATTATGTAAAAGTGCTGCAACGCTTTTTTGTAGGCAGGAATAAAAAATGAAAACAAAGCTACTTTTTATACTTCCCTTTATACTATTGTCTGTTGCTTCCTCAGCGCAGCACAATAGTTTTTCCGTAGTGGCCGGAAAGGAAAAAATTGTGATTGGAGAACCCTTTAATGTATTGGTGCAAACAACCTTTGGCAAAGGAACTTTAGCAAAGTGGATCACTATTGATACGATCCCTCATTTTGAAATTTTAAGTAAATCAAAAATTGATACGCAAGCCGTTGGCAATAACATTACACTAAAGCAAAATCTTACGGTTACCAGTTGGGACAGTGGCCGGTGGCAGCTGCAGGTATTTTCCTCTTCCCAGCTCACAAGCAGAGCAAAGCCTTTGATGGTGTCCGTTTCATTTTCACCATTTGATGTTACTCAGGATTACCACGATGTGAAAGACATTCTTGATGTAAAAAAGCCGGAGCGAATAACATGGTATTGGTACTTGATTGGCGCAGCGCTCCTTTTGGTCCTATTAGCGTTGCTGTTTCCAAAGAGTAAAAAAGGAAAAGAGATCGTGGTGTCTCCAGAGGATGCATACAAAGAAGCAATGGTAAAATTGAATGCGTTGGAAAATAAAAAAGAAGAAGATCCAAAACTTTTTTATACAAGCCTTATTGATATTTTTCGAACCTATGTAATGCAAAGCAAAGGCATTCATTCTTTTCAAAAAACTACCGATGACCTAAGCATTCAAATGAAAAATCTACAACTTCCTTCAGAGGATTATAATGCATTGGTGCAGGTGTTGCGGCTAAGTGATGTAGTAAAGTTTGCCCGGTTTACACCCGCAGATTCTGAAAAAGTGGCATCAGTAGCACAAATTAAAAAGAGCATTCTTTTAATTCAGAATATTAAGTAATGGTGTACGAATGGTTTCAAAATATAGTCTTTAAAAACAATTGGGTGTTACCATTCTTATTGATGCTTCCTGTGATTGCCTACCTATACTATCGGACGGCATCGCGGCGTAAATCTTCTTTAACCGTAAGTACTTCAGAAGCTTTCTCTGAACGGAGCAGCAGAAATTTTTTTTTAAATTTTCCTTTTTGGCTTCGCCTGTTAAGCATTGGCTTTGTGATATTGGCCCTTGCCCGCCCTCAGGTACACAATCAATTATCGCAAACTAAAGGAGAAGGTATTGATATCATTCTTTGTATGGATGTCAGTGGCAGCATGCTCTCACCAGATTTTTATCCCAACCGGCTGGAGGTAGCAAAGGAAATGGCCACACAATTTATATTGGCAAGGCCGGTAGATCAAATTGGGTTGGTCATTTTTTCGGGAGAAAGTTATACGCAGTTTCCGCTTTCTACTGATCACCAAAGTTTATTGCAGCAGGTGCAGGCTATAAAAAGCGGGATGCTGGAAGATGGAACATTGATAGGCGAGGGATTGGCAACATCAGTGCAGCGCTTAGCTGGAAGTAAAGGAAGAACAAAGGTGGTTATTTTATTAACCGATGGTAAGGAAGAAGCTCCGGATACGCGATTGATAGATCCCTACACGGCGCTTGAAATTGCCAAAGCCAAAGGTGTGCGGGTGTATAGCATTGGCATGGCCGGCAATGAGCCCGTAGTGATACATGAAAAAGGAAAGGTAACCAGGAGCACCCCGCTACTTGATGAGGCCTTGCTGCAACGAATAGCAAAACAAACCGGTGGCCGCTATTTCAGGGCAAAAGATAAAGAAAGCCTGGAGGAAGTGTACAAGCAAATTGACCGGCTGGAAAAGTCGGAAGTAGAAATAGTGCGTAAGGAAAAAGTGGATGAACGATTTGTTTATTTTTTACTCGCAGCCCTTTTTTGTATTGCTTTTGAAATAATGTTGCGGTATACAATATTGCGTACTTTTCCATAATGGGGCAGGGTATAGTATATAAATCTACGGGTAGCTGGTATGTGGTGAAGGATGGGGCAGGCAAGGTTTGGAATGCCCGTATAAAAGGCGTTATGAAGCTGGATGGCATTACCTCTACCAATCCCATTGCAGTAGGAGATAAAGTTGATTTTGAAATTGAAAACGACAATGAAAACTCTGTTGTTATTTATAAAATTTGGGATCGCCGCAATTATATCAATCGCCAATCACCAAGGCACAAACACCAGCACCACATTATAGCCTCCAACTTAGATCAGTCTTTATTATTAGCAACGCTGAAAGATCCAAAAACATCACAGGGATTCATTGACCGTTTTCTGGCAGCCAGCGAAATGTTTCACATTCCGGCTATTATTATTTTTAATAAATCAGATGTGTACCGGCCAAAAGAAATGGTGCAATATGAATTGCTACAGGAAATATATGGTCGTATTGGGTACAAAGTTCTTTTGCTCAGTGTAACAAAAGGTACTGGTTTTGATGAGGTGCAAGGATTATTAAAAAACAAGGCTACACTGATCAGTGGCCATAGTGGAGTGGGCAAATCTTCTTTCATCAATGCGCTTATACCAGATACTAACTTGCGCACAAGGGACGTAAGTGGCTGGAGTGGCAAAGGCATGCACACCACTACATTTGCTGAGATGTATGACCTTCCTTTTGGAGGACAAATAATTGATACTCCGGGCATGCGTGAGTTTGGATTGGTTGATGTGGAAAAACATGAATTATCTGGTTACTTTCCAGAAATGCGTCAACGGCTGAATGACTGCCAGTTTAATAATTGCCTGCACATAAATGAACCCGGTTGTGCCATAAAAAGAGCCGTGGAGATCGGCGAAATTTCAGAAGCAAGGTTCTTCAGCTATTACAATATTTTAGAAAGTTTGCAGCCACAGGAGTGGAAGTAGAGGTAGACGTTTTGATGCCATAAAGTCAAGCTACTTTTCTGAAAATAAGCTTTTCAAAAATTATTATAATGTAAAGGTGAGGGTGCATTTTTTCAAATAGTAAAAGAAGCATTACTCACTTATATCACGCAACACTTTTTTTAAAATCTACATTCATTAATTTGCCTTCTACCACATTAGCAAGTTCTACCACTGCATTGTTTTCTTTCTTTTTAGCACTGGTTTGCTTCGCAGGAAATAAAGAGATGCCGTTGTAAATATTGTAGTGAAGAGTGAGGAGATGATGGCCTATAAAAAAATCCCAATAGATGGCATCAAAGTCGTCCTCCTTTTTTATGATCTTCAAGTCGAGATCGTCCGTTAAGATAGAAGCTACCTGGTAAAAGCGATTTAAATTTCCTTCGCTATCAATAACTGCTTCGGTAAAACCTAAGGTTGTGTGCAGAGTAAGACTCATGGTGCAATCGTTTGTATTAAGACAAAAAAATACATCAATGCGCTGTAAAATGCAACCTTTACGCCTTGAACTTTTTAGCTTTTGGAGTTTTGCTGCCGTCCAGTATTTTTTCAGCGCCTACATTTTTACCATTGCTAGGGCAGCCATATTTTGGTTGGAAAAGGCTGCAGGAAGATAGAATGGCTGAAAGGCAGAAGGTAATTAAGAGAAGACGCACCATTTTCATATGAACTCGATTTCCCACAATAACGCCATTTTTTATTACAAATTGTCACCCGCTTCATTTACGGAAGCAAACCATTTTGCATAACCTATATAATTATTGGCAATCCGGTTGATCTCACCTTCTATTTTTTCCGGCGCAATATCTTTTACTTTTTTGGCTGGTACGCCGGCATATATGGAACCTCCTTCGCAAATAGTACCTTCTAATACCACAGCACCGGCAGCTATGATGGTGTTGCTTTCCACCACGGCTTTATCCATTACAATAGCGCCCATCCCAATCAGCACATTATCGTGCACTGTGCATCCATGTACAATCGCATTATGGCCTATGGAAACGTTGTTACCTATCTGTGTGGTAGAGCGGTGAAAGGTGCAGTGTAGCACGGCCCCATCCTGCACGTTTACTTTATTTCCTATTCTTATGCTGTTTACATCTCCCCGGATCACTGCATTGAACCACACGCTGCATTCATTGCCCATCACCACATCCCCTACAATAGTACAATTGGGTGCTATGAAACATCCCTTTCCCCAATTTGGTTTCTTATCTTCTACAGGAAGTATTAATGCCATGTTTTATGCTTTATATAATGAGTTTTTTATTGATTGGTTAATATAATTGGAGCAACATATCCTGTTTACTGTTTTATTATTTTTTATTTCCTTAATCAAATTACTTGCTGCAAAAATGAAGAATAAAAAATCACATACATCCGTTTCTGACTTTTAATTTTTGTGCCTGCAGTAATGATTGAATAATGGGTTGCAACTGCATTCCATTTCTTCTAAAACGGTTTTTAAGAGGCAGTAGATAAAGGTATTTTGTAAAGTGATTGTTATAGGATGAAGTATTTTGCAGCCGAATGAATTCCCGGCAATTATTTTTAGCGCATGTAGCACAAACATCCACTGCACCGCTTGCCATTGAGATAGTAAAGGCAGAAGGTAGCTCCTTGTGGGATGCAGACGGAAAAAAATACATAGACCTGATAGGAGGTATCTCTGTAGCCAATGTAGGCCACCGCCACCCAAAAGTGGTAGCAGCCATCAAAGCCCAGGCAGATGCGTATTTGCATGTGATGGTCTATGGAGAAGTGGTGCAGAATCCGCAGGTGCAATATGCCAAACAGCTAACGGATCACCTTCCTTCCACATTAAATTCAGTATACTTTACCAACTCTGGATCCGAAGCAATAGAAGGAGCTATGAAGCTGGCTAAAAAGGTAACAGGCAGAACAGAGATTGTGGCATTTAATTTTTCCTACCACGGCTCCACGCAAGGTGCCTTAAGTATTATTGGTGATGAATATTGGAGAAATTCATTCCGTCCCTTATTGCCCGGCATTCGCCACCTTACTTATAATTCGTTTGATGATTTAGAGAATATTACTACAGACACGGCATGCGTTTTTGCGGAAACCGTGCAGGCGGAGGGCGGCATACTTTGCCCTCAGAATAATTGGCTTAAAGCGTTGCAGGATCGATGCGAGGAAGTGGGTGCCCTCTTTATTTTAGATGAGGTGCAAGCTGGTTTTGGCCGCACGGGTTCGTTGTGGGGCTTTACACATTTTGATGTGGTGCCGCATGTGTTGATTTTGGGTAAGGCATTGGGAGGAGGCATGCCTATGGGAGCATTTGTTGCAGACAAGATTTTAATGGATCATTTTACCGACAATCCGGTGCTGGGGCACATTACTACTTTTGGCGGCCACCCGGTTTGTTGTGCTGCAGGCAAAGCGGCAATGGAAGCTTTGTTGGAGGAAAACCTTTTTGCAAATGTGGCTGAAAAAGAAACTTTATTTCTTCAATTACTGAAACATAGATCTATTAAAGGTGTTCGCTCTTATGGTTTATGGATGGCTGTCGTTTTTGATTCTTTTGAACAATGCAAAAAAGTGATTGATCGATGCCTGGAGAAAGGCGTGTTTACTGATTGGTTTCTTTTTGCATCCAATTGCATGCGGATATCTCCTCCACTGACTATTTCAAAGGATGAAATTGAGGCGGCCTGCAGCATCATAATTGAAGCAGTAGATGAAGCATTGTAAAGAATAGGGGCAGGATATTTTTAAAGGGTACAAACTTTAGATTAGCCCAATTTCATAAGATAAGGAAGTAAAGAACCTGTAATAAAAAGAAAAAAAATAAATTTTAAAAATGCCTAAAACTGGAACCGGATTTTCATGGAGATCAAGGGCTACAAGTTTTGGTTATGCCTGGGAAGGGATACGGCAATTTTTAAAAACAGAACACAATGCCCGCATTCATCTTGGAATAACAATAGCTGTTGTAGCCTTAAGTTTTTTCCTGCATATAAGCGGTTATGAAGCTATTGCTTTGGTAATAGTGATTGCTCTAGTATGGATCACAGAATTATTAAATACCGCCATGGAGAAAGCAATGGATTTTATAGCTGCTGAAAAACATCCGCAAATAAAATGGGTGAAAGACCTAGCTGCCGCAGCTGTGTTAGTTGCCGCTTTTGCAGCCGTAGTGGTTGGTTGTATTGTTTTCATTCCAAAGATTTTGTATTGGGTTTATATTTACTTTCCTAAATAAAGTGGAATAAATAAAAAAGAGCGACACCGTAAAATGATGTCGCTCTTTTTTTATAGATGCCTTATTTTAAAAATCAAATCCCAAAGCAAGGTAGGTTTGTGGTTTGCCTTTAAAGAAGCCATTCATTTGCCAGGCAGCATCAAACCGCACAAAATAACCGAGCAGCGTACTGCGGGCGCCAAAGCCATATCCTCCTACAAAAGGCCCAATACCACCGGCTTTCAACCGCACCGTTACAGGGTCTTGGCCGTATACAATAGATGGTCTTTGTATTTTATCATAACCCCCATTCCAGGCACTGCCGAGGTCAATAAACTGCACGAGCTGAAAGTTGCGTAAAAATGCATTGTTGATTGGGCGGTTGATAAAGGAACTAAATACGGGTACCCTTACTTCGCTATTAATTACTACAGCATTATTCCCGTTGGCAATGTTTTGCTTGAAACCGCGCATGTTCACAGCAAGTGATTGGTAGGCATAACTTGCATCCGGATCAGGACGATTGTTTTCATCAAAGTAGCGGAAGCCGAGGTCCGCTCCGGTATTTGGGTCAATTTTTTGGTTGCCTCTAAACTTCAACCATCCATCCACACCTCCCAGGTAATAAATTACTTTTTGACTACCCCATGAAAGATCGGTAGCCCCACGAACGGCCCAAATAATATTGCGGTAAATTGGTAAGTAATGACGGATATCAAAACCAGCATTGAACATGAATTTGCCATCAGTGTTTTGTACCTTATTCATCTGCGTAAACCAATCCATATAAGCACGGTACCGCAAGCCATGCCAGATGTTTGTGGTTGGCATCAATGTATTGTCGTACACATATTCCAACGCTACCTGACCAAATGTTTGCTTTGCATCCGGCGCTGCCAGAGTAGGTATATTTTTAGAAGTAACTACAATGCGATCAAACCGCGGACCTACTGTTGCCCGCAAGCTTCTTACCTTATCAAAAGCAAACTTAAAACGACCGAGGTAATAGTTGCTGATCATATTGCCAATGGCATTATTTCCACTGGATACGCTGACGTTACTTCGGTAATATGTAAAGCCGTAATCAATGCGTTTCCGCAAGTTGGTGGCTTCAAACAACACATCATTGTCTTTTAAATTTGGCGCCAGCCGAAAGCCTCCGGAAATTTTATAATCTTCAAAAAGATCGGCCGTTCCCATCCGTATCAGGCCACTTAGTTCATTGCCATTAGATAGGTTTATAGGTCCGCCTCCGCCACCATATGGCTGGTATTTGCTGGCTAAATAAACAGTATTATTTAAGCCGGCTACAATGTAATCGTTAAAGAATTTAGGTGGCCGGTATTCAAATAATTTTGCTTTGCTTAATGCTGTCTGTGGCGTTAACTCCACTGTACTGAACACCTTTCCTAATTGTGAAGAATCTTTGTGTTCATTGTCAAATTCATTAAGAAAAACATCCGTCTTTTTTTGTGTTGTGTCGTTGCTTAGCGATTGGTAAGAACTGGCTTTACTGGCAGCTATACGTTCCTGTTCCATTCTTTTTTTCATGTACTCCGTTGGCTTAGCGGTTACATTGCGGCGGCGCAGTGTGTTATCATCTACGCGAAGGCGGTACAGAAATTTTACATCGCCCTGCCGGGTTACTTCGCTTACCAGGGTATTATCGCCGGCAGTGCGGGTTTCCAGCAAAGAACTTTGATAGTTGGTTAATGGAAATACATAGGCGGAATCATTGGTTAGCGATACATAACCCACTGAGTCAATGTCTGTTTTATTCCATTCTTTCAGTAAGCTATCCACTTCTTTTTCGGGTGGATTGCGCAACACTTCATCACCTATAAAAACCAAAGTATCCAACCCGGCTCTTTCGGTAGAAAAGAATCCTGCATACCGGTTGTTGATACCATTTTCATCACTCACAAAAGTAAAATGGGTTGTGTTGTATTGGGATGGAAAGCGGGCATTACCAAAGGTTACATTCGTAAGTTTTGATACCTGTTTAAATTCTGATTGGTTCCAATTATCCACCAAAAAGATATTGTAATGCTGCGATGGAAGTGCGGTATCACCACGGTCTACAGCGGTTGCAGAAGGCCGGTTGCTGGAAAATATAATCCCCGTTTTATTGGGAAAAGCTACAAAGGACGCATCAAGATCATCATAAATATCATTGGTGACCTGCGTGATGGTTTGCTTGTCTATTTTATAAACAAATATATCTGTCTGACCACTTTTTACAGCACTCATTATTAGCGTATTGGCATCCAGCATATACTTTACATCCTGCACTTGGTCAAATTGTTCTAATTCCTGCTTATTGATTTTTACACGGCTTACCAGGTCGTACACAAACATTTTTGTTTTGCCACTTTCATTGTACACTACGGCCAGCCGTGTGCCTTTTCCATCCCAGGCAAGTATCGGGTAGTTTGGGTTTATTTCATCTTCGCGTGACCGTACTCCAAACTCCAATAATACTTTGCGGCTGGTAAAGTTTTCATGCAGCACCACACTGTATTTACCTTGTTTAAATTCTACTACAGCATAAGTAAATGACCTTGGCTGCGGATTGGCATTAAACCGAATGAAATCTTTTTTTCCAATATTTTCAGTTACAGACAATTGGCCTTTTGGTACAATGCGGCGAGCCCGAATGTCTTTGTAATAAAGTTGTGATTGCTCGGTCATGAAATCACGCAGCACGTCTTTAAATTTCTTTTTTGCAATGCGCTGCGAAGCGTTATTGAGGTTGCGATAAATGCGGGACAGATAAAGCAAATAAGTGGTTTTGCTTTTGCCATATTTATTGCCGAAATAATACCAAAAAGCATGACCGGCTAATAGTGGTTTTTCAAATGCAAACTGGTAAAAATTATTATAAGATCCACTGAGTAATGCGCTTTTTAATTGATCGTCTAAAGCCGTGCTCCAATTTTCTGCCGCATAATCAATGTAGCCATCCGTTAACCATTTTGGTAAATCAAGTAACGCCTGGTTTGCTGCAAACTCTCCGAGATCATCGCCAAACAATACATTGTTTAATAATACCTGGGCAATACCCTGACGTATTTGGCGGCGCAAGTTGGCGTGGTTGCCATCAAAATAAACCAACATTTTATTGTTGACAAGGCGGGTAATGCCGCCACTATTTTGCCAGTCAATACCAAGGCCTATATTGGATTGCTGCATTTCATCAAAATTATTGTACACTACCAGGTTGATGCGCCGCTGGCTTCCGTATTCCACAAATTCTTCTAAACCGGGAAGTTCATTTTCTGCTACTTGTGCTACATATTTACCAAGCTCCAAACCATCCTGACTGAAATAAGTATTGAAATTATCGGTCTGGTAATATTTCCAATTGAACTTTTGGTATTGTACCCTGTTTTTGCCAAACTCTACGCCACTTACCTGTGCATTTGCAACTACTGCCCATGCAAAAAAAACAAAAGCGAAAGTGACAAACTTTCCATAGTTTTTATTCATATAAATTGATCCTATTTCTAAAGGTGACCGCTATCGATTCAAAGCGTACTAAATTGCAATCTAAAATACAAAAAAGGCCGCATGTTACATATTCAATCATTTACCTTCAACCCGGTGCAGGAGAATACATACATCCTCTACAACGATGCAAATGAGTGCTGTATTATTGACCCGGGCTGTTATTTTCCAGAAGAAGAGCAGGCAATAAAAGATTTTGTAGTAGCAAAGGGATTGAAACCAGTATCTCTGCTCAACACGCACTGCCATTTGGATCACATTTTTGGTAACCATTTTATAAATAAAACCTACGGGCTGGAGCTCTATCTTCATCCTTTAGAAAAACAGGTATTAGATCATGGGCCTGCATCAGGACAGGCGTGGGGGCTTCCATTTGTAAACTATGATGGACAACTGCATCACTTGGAAGAAGGAGATGTAATAAAAATTGGCAATGAAGAATTAGAGGTATTGCTTACACCCGGCCACTCACCGGGCAGTGTTTGTTTTTATAGCCGGGAGCATAAATTTTTAATAGGAGGAGATGTATTGTTTAATGGAAGTGTAGGACGTACGGACTTGCCAGGCGGAAATTTTAAAACGCTGGAACAAAGCATTAAAACAAAACTGTACATTTTACCCGCCGATGTAATTGTATATCCCGGCCACGGAGATACGACCACTATTGGAGATGAAATAAAGTCCAATCCGTTTGTAAAACTTGTGTGAGATAAGGAGGATGCTTATTTTCTTTCTTTTCTATTTTGGTTACACCGGTTTAGTAAGAAAGAATCGTCCGATGTAAGGGAGGCGCTGAAATTCTTTTCGCTCCACATTTAAAATAAATAAGCCATAAATAGTGAGCAGCATTATAGCAAACCCACGGTTCACCCAATCTCCCAAACCAATCCGCAGAAATAAGGTGTACAAACCATAAAAGGCAACACTGATCACCATAAAAGCAACCAGTTTTTTCCAGGCGTATGGAATGTGATAATGTTTTTGACCCCATATATAAGAAACCACCATCATAGTACCGTAGCAGAAAAAAGTAGCCCACGCACAAGCCATGTACCCAAAGCGGGGAATAAACAGGTAATTAATAACGAGCGTAATGGCGGCGCCAATCACGGTGATCCACGCTCCGGCAATGGTTTTGTTTGATAATTTGTACCAAATAGAAAGGTTGTAATAAATGCCTAAAAACATATTGGCCAACAGTAAAATAGGCACCACGCCA
>JBDSBL010000059.1:0-21827 GCA_039921625.1 Chitinophagaceae bacterium | reverse complement strand
TAGCTTTTAAAGCGGCAGGGCATTCATAACCTTCGCAATGTACTGGGAGGCTTTACCAAAATAAAAGAGCAGGAAAATATTAAGATTGAGAAAGAAAAAAGCATGCTCAATTAGATGCTAATTATTAAAATTCTTCAATCGCATTTCCCTTTATAAATAATCATCATGCAAAAACGAATAAAGAACCATTTACTCTTTATTCGTTTTTGCATTAAGTACCGGTCCATATTCCGGTTTCCATTCGTGTTTCCATCTTCGGTGGCTCCAAAGCCACATTTCCGGATGTTCGGTCATTATCTTTTGCAGGTTGGCAGCATATATGGTGGTCAATTCTCCATCCGGCAATTGAGCCGGTGACAGAGATACAGTAATGGCCTGACAAGTATAATAACCTCTCTTTATTTTATCAAAATAAATGAAAACCACAGCGTAATTATTACTTTTAGCGGCCTTTTCCGGCCCCTTTAAAAAAGGGGTTGGCCGGTTAAAAAAGTTTATCCAATAAGCTTTTTCTGGTACGGGTGGAGCCTGATCTGCTATAAGTCCAATCACAAATTTTGTATTTCGGTGGGGCATCATCTCTGAGCGCATATTGGTAGCTGCTATAAGTTGTGTACCAAACCGGGAACGGATGTATTTAAATAACCGATTGAAAATGCCGGTACCAATAGGAAGATAAACTCCTAATAATTTATACTTGAGGTGCCCCGGAATGGCCAGGTTGGCCAACTCCCAATTGAAATTGTGGCCTAACTGAAATTGAATGGATTGGCCGGTAGCATATATTTTTTCGAGCTGTGAAAAATCTACGATAAACCGCTTATCGAAAAAGGAGCGGCGCACAGAAATGTATTTGATGGTTTCTATAAATGTGTCGCAGAAATTTTTGTAAAATGCCTTTGCAATTTTTATCCTTTCTTCTTCTGTTTTATCCGGAAAGGCTATCGTGAGGTTTTGCATCACTACCTTTTTCCGATAGCCCAAAAGGTAGTAAACCACTACATAAGCAAAGTCGGAAAAAAGGTACAGGACGGCCATGGGCAGCAACGACAACAAATAAAAGACCCCGAAGACGACGTAATACATAAAGGCACAAAGATAAGTGCATGTAAGGCTGAAAATTAGGGCCTGCCATAATGTAAATCCCTAATAAAATAGTGAAACGAAGGCATTGGAAACAGGCAGCGGAAGCTCTGTGGCACTTTCATTGCGACGCTCCGTTTTGACACCTGTAACGCTCTTCAACTTTTTTTTGATGTTATATGAATGGCATGGCCCCTTATAACTCTTCACCACGCTATTAATTTTCTTTGCGTGGTGATGCATATTAAAAAAGCTCCAGTGCGCACTACCGTACCAGTGAGTGACACAACAAAAGCTACATAGAATTACCGTTGCTCGTTACCAAAATTTAAATCCACAAAAAGTAGGTGAAGATGAAAAAAACAAACCTTTTCAAAATCTATTTTTCCTTTACAAACAATCTTTTTACAAAACAATATTTTGAACCAGCGGTGATTTGTTGGGGTAATCTGTATTGAAATGAAGGCCTCTACTTTCTTTGCGGAAGGCAGCACCTTTTACAATGAGGTAACCAACAGAGATCATGTTGCGCAGCTCCAGCAATTGCGTGGATACGGTTGTGTTTTGATACAAATGTTCTGTTTCCTCAAACAAAAGATCAATACGCCGCAACGCCCGCTGCAGGCGCACATTGTTGCGCACAATACCTACATAATCACTCATCACCTGCTGCAATTCTTTAAGACTTTGCGTGATAAGGATCATCTCTTTTGGCTCCGTGGTACCGCGGGCATTCCAGTCGGGTATAGAAGGCAGCGCCGCCATCATCCCTACCTTGCTTGCTGCATCTACATAGCAGCGGTGCGCAAATACCATAGCCTCCAACAATGAGTTGGATGCAAGGCGGTTGGCGCCATGCAAGCCGGTAGATGAACACTCACCACAAGCATAAAGATTGGTGATGGAGCTCCGGCCCCATTCATCCGTTTTGATGCCGCCGCAACTATAATGCGCTGCCGGTGCTACCGGTATCATACTCACGGCCACATCTATACCTATGGACATACACTTTTCATAAATGTTGGGGAAGTGCTCCTTAAATTTTTCAATATCCATGTGCCGGCAATCAAGAAATACATGTTCGGTACCGGTACGTTTCATTTCGCTGTCAATGGCGCGGGCCACTATATCACGCGGTGCCAAATCTTTTCGTTCATCGTATTTCTCCATGAAGGCTTCGTCATTTATATTTCGCAAAATGCCTCCATCTCCACGCACAGCTTCGGTAATTAAAAATGCCTGACCCCGCTTTCCGGCTTCATACAGTGCGGTTGGGTGAAACTGTATGAACTCCATATTTTCTATTCTTCCTTTGGCCCGGTACACCATGGCTACCCCATCGCCAGTGGCAATGTATGGGTTGGTGGTAGTGCGGTACACTTGCCCATTACCACCGGTGGCAAGCAAGATTATTTTTGATAATATTTTTTCTATTTGCTGCGTTTCATTATTCAATACATACACACCATAACAGGTAATATCAGGAGTAGCTTTTGTAACTAAATAACCAAGGTGGTGCTGCGTGATGATGTCCACCACAAAGCAATGTTTGATGATTGTAATATTGGGTGCTTTGTCAATTGCTTCCAGCAAGGCACGCTCTATTTCCCGGCCTGTTACATCTTTGTGGTGCAGTATGCGAAACTCAGAGTGGCCGCCTTCCATACCTAATTTATAATCACCTTCGCCATCCTTATCAAAGCGGGTTCCCCACTCAATGATCTCTTGTATGCGGGCGGGGCCTTCCTTTACTACTATCTCTACTACTTCCGGGTTGCACAATCCATCTCCGGCAATCAATGTGTCTTCTATATGCTTTGCAAAGGAATCATGCTCCAGGTCATTCACCACGGCTACCCCACCTTGTGCATACTTGGTGTTGGTTTCATCGGCCGCAGCCTTTGTGATGATAGTAACTTGTTTTTCAGGAAAATGCTGCGCTACTTTTAAGGCGTATGTTAAGCCGGCAATGCCGGAACCAATTACTAAAAAATCTGTTTCCATGGGTTAATATTCTATTCGGTAAGAAAATTTTTGTGGGCTTTTCATCAGGTCCTCCATCGTACCGCTGATGGTTACTGTTTTTTTATCAGTTGCGAGTTTGACACCTTCTCCCACAGCTGATTTTGCCATTGCAGGAAGGTGAATGATGGTATTCATTTTAATGGATGAAAGAGCATCGCTTCCCTCTTCCATTCCATTTTGCTCCAGGTCCTGATTAAGGGTTTTGTATTTGGCAACATTTAATTTTCGCTCTATGAGGTGCGGTTTAAAAGTGACATCAAAATAAGAATTATAGTCCGGCATTTTGGGTGTGTTCCCGTTGCCAGCCATATCTCCGGGCAGTACCATTTTACCCATAGTATTAGAGGCACTTTTTGATTGCATCAGCTTTATTATTTTAGGCACATCACCCAATTGAGTAAAAGGAAAATTCATTTTAAGCTTAAATTGTTTTGCTTCATCATCCATCACCATTTTCATGGTAGCAGGGCGCAGAAGACCTTTCTCTTCCATTGTCAGGTTAGTGGCTGTATCTGAAAAATCTTTCATATTGATGGTTGTATCCACTTTTTCTTTTCCTTTATTTTGTCTTATGGTTAAAGTAGAATCCATCCCTTTCATGGTATCAAATAGTTGGAACAAACCACTAAGATCTATGGTGGTATTGTAAGAACCGGAACCGTCTTGATTAATGGTTAGTTCTTCGGTGGTTTCATAACAACCGGCTAAAAAAAGAGTGAGGCCCAACAAGAATGAAAGCAAAAAATGTTTTATCATGATCATTGCTTAAGGGAGGAAAGTTATTACTTAAAACGTGGACTGATAGGTACATTTTATCAGGGGTCTTTAAACGAAATCAATAAGTAAGAATGGGATAAATTATTTCATTACTTTTTTTGAAAAAGAAAAAATGATTGTCTTTATTTTTTCACGTTGAAGAAAGAGAACGTATAATCAATAGTTGAAAAAGTTTCTGGTTACACCTTCTCATTCAAAAATTTTAAAAAAATAATTATAAGTAGCAGCCGAACTTATGGCTCTATCCACGCTTCATTGTCTTTCAGTAAAGAAATTAATTCTTCTACCGCCACTTCGCTAGCTACGTTTCGCTTCATCACTTCCTTTCCTTTGTATAAAGTTATTTTCCCCGGACCACTTCCTACGTATCCAAAATCAGCATCTGCCATCTCACCCGGCCCGTTGACAATACATCCCATAATTGCAATTTTGACCCCTTTCAAATGATTGGTGCGGGATCGAATTTTTGCCGTTGTTTCCTGAAGGTCAAAAAGGGTGCGGCCACAACTGGGACAACTTATATATTCAGTTTTTGAAATGCGGGTACGGGTAGCTTGTAAAATACTGAAAGCGGTGTTGTTGATAAACTGCTCTACGGTTTGTGATTGCTGGTAATTGCGCCCGGATATAGTGCCTTCGGCGGATTGATAGCTTTCGCCAGACATACCAAAACACACACCATCTCCAAAGCCATCTAGCAAAAGGGCGCCGGCCTCTGTAGCAAAATGAATCAGGTGTTCATCAGCCGTTTGCCACTTACTATCCACCAGTAAAATAACAGGATTTTCTATGTTCATATCCAGCAAATTCACCATCATTTTTCTTACTGCAAGCATTGGATGTTGGTCTTCGCTACTAAGGCATAGCACAGCAGTTTTATCACGGCTGATGGTTTCTAAATGTAGCAATTGCCGTTCTTCCTGATCACCAGATTGGGCGCTTGAGCAACCAATCATTACAAAATTTAAAACCTCACTCTTATCACCTGCATTCAGGTATTCATCTTCTTCATAAATAGGAAAGTATTTCGTTTTATCTACAGCCGATTGCCACGCAGAAGCATACACAATTACTTTAAGTGTGCCCGGCAGGGCAAATTCTAAAATACGGTTTCCGGTAAATACATAATCTGCCGCTGTATCCGAAATATTCCATTTGTCCGTGGCAGCATTATAAGTGTATCCAATACTTTGCAATGCTTCCGGATTAATTATTTGAAGCTTACTAAAGTCGGCAATCACAGATGGCACATGATGGCCTCCAATATCATTTACCAAAAAAGTAGAACGCCTTTTGTACTCAAAAGGATGGTACGGAATTTTTGAATTTGACACCTTATGCAAATCACTTTGCTGTACCGAAGCCGGAGGTGCTTCATTTATATTTTGAGGTAGGCTGTATCGTTTTACAATATCCAGGCAAACAGGAATTTCCAATTCAGGATCTTCCGTTAAAGAAACCCGGATGGTATCACCTAATCCATCTTCCAATAAAGTACCAATTCCTACTGCGCTTTTTATTCTGCCATCCTCGCCATCACCAGCTTCGGTTACACCTAAGTGCAATGGATAACATTCATTGAATTCATCCAACATTGTTTTTACTAAAAGTCGATACGCCTGCACCATTATCTGCGGATTGCTACTCTTCATGCTCAGTACAATATTGTGATAATCTTGGTACCGGGCAATGCGCAAAAACTCCATTGCACTTTCTACCATACCCATGGGCGTATCGCCATACCGGCTCATGATGCGGTCGCTAAGTGAGCCATGATTAGTACCTATACGCATGGCAGTTCCATACTCTTTACTAATTTTTACGAGGGGAGTAAACCGCTCTTGAATCCGTTCTATTTCTTCTGCATAATCAGCATCCGTATATTCAATTAATTCAAACTTTTTCTTATCTACATAGTTCCCCGGATTTACCCTTACTTTTTCTACAATGCGTGCTGCAATCTCCGCTGCATTTGGGGTAAAATGAATGTCAGCAATAATTGGAGTTTGATACCCTTTGGCCCTTAATTCGTTTTTAATATTTAATAAATTCTCTGCTTCTTTTTTAGACGGCGCAGTAATGCGCACCAACTCTGCACCGGCTTCTATACACTGAATGGATTGGGCTACCGTAGCCGCCGTATCCATGGTGTCCGTAGTGGTCATTGTTTGCACTCTTATTGGATGAAGATTGCCTATGAGCAAACCGCCTACATTTACTTCTCTTGTTCTTAATCGCTTGTAATGAAAAAGATTGTCTGTATAAAATTGCATTATGCTATGTGCTGATTAATGAAGGTGCAAAAGTGCTACTGTTTGCTAACAAATAGAGAAAGGCAAAGTTAACTATGAATACCGGTTAGAAAGTGGGGCAGGTTTTTGAATGGCTTACCAGTCTTTAGGCAAAGAAGATCCTTTTTGCCCTTTGTTTTGAAGGCGCTCCTGTATCTTTTTTTCTTTTTCCTGCAGGGACTTTAATTTTTGTTCTGCCTGCTTATTGGTCATGCTGGATTGAGACTGATTTTGCTGCTGTTCTTTTTGTTTTTGTTGCTGTTGTTTCCGCTCCATCAAAGCTTTCTGCAGGTTTTCCCTTGCTTCTTTATCATCTGGGTTAATGCGCAGGGCTGCTTTATAAGCTTCTATACTCGCATCCAATTCTTTTTGCCGTGTGAGTACAACTCCTTTGTTGTAATACACCGCTTCTCTTAAATTTTTATCACCGGAATTCTGTAACAAGCCATCCAACACTTTTTTGGCTTCGTCATATTTGCGTTGTCGTGCCAATGCATTGGCCAGGTTATATTGAGCCGTTACATTATTTCTATTTAGCGCCAGCGCCTCCCGGTATCCATTTTCTGCCAGATCAAATTGTTCCTTTTTATAAAACTCATTGCCTTTGCTAATAGCTGATTCTACTGTTTGGGCAGTGGCAACCATGCCAAATAAAATAAAGGAACTAATAAGACCAATCCTTTTCATTTCTTTATTTTTTTACGGTCCGGGATAAATATTTCAATTAGCAACAGTAATAACATGGGCAAGGCCAACCAGGTATAAAAAGTTTTATAAGTAAATAAGGACGAGTCGCCCAAGGCTGTTTTTTCAATAGTGGCTAATTGTGTAGAAATGTCTTTGGCCCCTTCGCTAATATTTTGAAGATGCACATAAAGGCCATTGGTAGAAGAAGCAAGTTGTTGCAATAAGGGTTCATTTAATTTAGAAATCACCTCACTTCCGGAAGCATCTTTCTTTGTGTTGCCGGCAGTATCCGTTATGGCGCTTCCTTCTGCTGAGCCAATGCCTACTGTATTGATCATCACTCCATTTTGCGCCAACAGTTGTGCAGCAGCGGCCGCATTTTCATCATGTGTTTCTCCATCGGTTATCAACACGACTGCTTTGTACTTGCCGCTTTCATCACCAAAGGCCATCCGAGATCTATCAAGTGCTTCACCTATGGCCGTGCCTTGCACAGGAATGGCAGCAGGTTGTGCGGTGGTTACAAATAATTGGACAGCACTTCTATCAAAAGTTAGGGGCATTTGAAGGTAGGCGTTGCCTGCAAAAAGCACCAGGCCTACCCTATTGTCCGGCATGTCTTCTGTCAATTTTAGAATAAACGCTTTGGCCCGTTGCAACCTGCTTGGTGGCACATCCGTAGCCAGCATACTGTTGCTTACATCAAGTGCAATGACGAGGTCAATACCTTTTCTTACTTCCATAGTAGAAGCATCTTGCTTCCGTGGATTGGCCACAGCGATACAACCCAGGCCGAACGCTAAAAGCACTAAAAAAAATTTTATAAAAGTTTTTGCTGAGGAATGATTTTTTGTCAACTCTTTTACCAGGATCGGATCTCCTATTCTTTTAGCAGCACGCCTCTTCCAGAAAAGATATCCTGCAAATACAAGCGCAAAAATGGGGACCAGGGCCAGCGCCCAAAAGGCTTGAGGATATTGAAACTGTATGTTCAAATAATGAAGAATTGTGAAGTACAAACAAATAATATGCTACGTTATTGTTTGCCTTCCATAAAATGGAGGTCTCTAAAAATGTTTTTTAAAATTGCTAACCTTACCTTTTTCATATCTACATTTTTATCTTTTGTCTCCAGGTTTAAAACAAAAAAGTAAGGATGATGATTTTCTTCTATCCACCCGATTATCCAACCCAAAGCATCACCATTTTCTTTATACCCTAAGCCCGTTTTATAGCTTAATTTATAATTAGCACTATCTTCAAAAAGCATGGCTCTTTTTACAATTTCCTGATTGTATTTATTGAAGGGAAGTTTGTCAAAGTAAAGCTTGGTAACCAGGCCCAGTTGCTGGTCTGGCGTTACTTTAAAACTATTATCCAACCAGAATGTATCCACGGCGGAAGTGATCTTTTCTGATTTGTCATAAATGGAATCAAGGTATTGTTGCAAGGTATCTCTTCCAATCCGGCGGGCCACTTCCTGGTAATAAGGAACAGCCGAAACGCGAAAGGCCTGGTACATACTAAGGTCATGGTTCCACTCTGGTACATCGCGAGTGATACCATCCCATTTAATCACCATACTGTCGCTACTTATTTTACCAGTTTGCAAGCCCACGAGTGAATTGATTATTTTAAAAGTAGATGCCGGCAGGAACGCACTATCCCGGTATCGGGATAGGTTGTACACAGTGAATTCGCCGGTTCCATTATCCATCAGCGCAAAGCAACCGTCCACATTCGCGTCTTTAAAATATTTTCCCAGTTCGTTTTTAACGGTAACATTATTGGGAGTACACGAAAAAAATATGAAAGCCAACAAAGCAGAGAAAATATATTTCACGGATCTTAAAATTTTGGCAAAGGTAGTCTCTGAGCATTCTTCCCCTTTATTAAAATAGAGGAAGTTTGAGCCTCATTTATATAAATGAACTTTCACTTTTTTAAATGAATAAGAAATAAGAGGATGATGTAATGAGCCGAATACCTCATTAAGAAACACGAAGAAAGTAATGCCTAAAATTTTTTACTACCTATTACAGGTAAATGCCATTCTTCAGCCGCGTGTGTTTTACACCCTGGCAATCCTTTTTAATAGAAGCACAAGAACTGATACTAACCATGACGATTGCAAGAACTCCTAACAACAAAAAGAAACGTTTCATAAAGTTTTTTAACGGGTGAACGACCAGGCCATCAAGGAGGATTCTTTAGTAGTTCATCAGGAAATTAGGAAACGGTGATGGATTCAATTTTATTGCCAAATGCAGCCTTAAATTTTGATTCTATTTTGTAATTCAGAGGTATGGAATATGGAGTGACGTAATATTATAAAATATTTTTTCGAATTCGAAACCTTTACTAAATTTTATAAAACCTGTAATTATAAATTACTAAAAGACAAAATAAAAGCCCTTTGATCAGGGGCCATTATTTATTTAATTACTCCGAGCTCCTTGCCCACTTTGGTAAAAGCCGCAATGGCCCTATCTAGATGCTCTTGTTTGTGAGCAGCACTAAGCTGCACTCTTATGCGGGCATTGCCCTTTGGTACCACCGGGAAAAAAAAGCCAATTACATAAATATCTTCTTCCAACAATCGGGTAGCAAAGTTTGCTGCCAACACCGCATCATACAGCATAATGGGAACTATTGGATGCACTCCCTCTTTAATATCAAAACCAGCTTCCGTCATTTTGCTTCGGAAGTATTTTGTGTTTTTTTCTAATTGATCTCTTAATTCAGTAGAGTTACTCAGCAGTTCCAATACGGTGATAGAAGCACCTGTGATGGCAGGGGCCAACGTATTGGAGAAAAGATAAGGACGACTCCTTTGGCGCAGAATATCAATGATCTCTTTTCTGCCGGAAGTAAAGCCACCGGAAGCACCTCCTAAAGCTTTTCCAAACGTACCCGTGATTATATCAATTCGTCCCAACACACCTTTGTACTCATGTGTGCCGCGGCCGGTTTTTCCCATAAAGCCTGATGCATGGCTTTCGTCTACCAATACAATAGCATCGTACTTATCAGCAAGGTCACATATCACATCCAATTGGGCAATGGTGCCATCCATACTAAATACACCATCCGTTGCTATTACGCGGCTGCGGGCACCGGAAGCTTCCTTTAATTTTGCTTCCAGGTCTTCCATATTATTATGCTCGTAGCGGTAGCGTTGTGCTTTGCAAAGGCGTACGCCGTCTATCACAGAGGCATGGTTGAGGGTATCAGATATGATTGCATCCTGATCATTAAATAGAGGTTCAAATACACCTCCATTTGCATCAAATGCAGCAGCGTAAAGTATGGTGTCTTCCGTACCTAAAAACGTAGCAAGTTTACTTTCCAGTTCTTTATGAATATCCTGTGTGCCGCATATAAAACGTACCGAGCTCATGCCGTAGCCGTGAGAATCGAGGTATTGATGGGCCGCCTCCACTGTTTTTGGGTGAGAGGAAAGACCTAAATAATTATTGGCGCAAAAATTTAAAACCTTTTTTCCATTAACACTTATTTCGGCACACTGAGGGCTGTCAATTACTCTCTCTGTTTTATACAAACCCGACTCTTTTATCTCACCTACTTCTGCACGCAGCCGATCCACAAATTTTTCATTCATAAATAAAACTTTAGGCCGCAAATATACTTGCGGATAGCGAAGATGTAAGCATATTACTATCCGTACAGTGGCTTTTCAAAACAATATTCTATTAATTCAATTTTAAAAAAAGAAGGAAATGTTCACCTTAAAAAAAGGCAATTTCAAAATGGTACTGTTTTATTATTTTCAACTTTTTATCCCACTATAAAAATATAAATGCTGAAGAAAATTGCTCCGGATAAATGGAAACACTTTTATGTAGGCATCCTTATGGGAGCCATACTGCAGGCATTTGCTATGTTCTTATTACGGCCGCATCTTCAATTAGCTACCGCCCTTACTTTTATTGCTGTAGCCGGCATCAGCTATGGTTTTGAACTTTTTTCCCTCGTCACCGGGCACGGCCATTATGATGTGAAAGATGCCATTGCCAGTGTGGTGGGCGGGGTGGTGGGAATGGCTATTTCCTACTTTATTTTATTGCTTTATTGAAGCCCTTTATTTAGCTACTTCAATTCTTATTTTTTTATTCTTCAATCGTTCTTCTTTTATCAATTGCAGGGTGTGACTCACTTTTACTTTGCGCACCGCTACAAAAGCAAAAAAATCTTTTACATCAATCAACCCGATGTCTTCTTTTTTAAGATCACCCTTATTGGCTAGAAAGCCTACTATATCTACCTTATTTACTTTATCTTTTTTTCCGGCACCTATAAAAAGCGTTGTCCATTTTGGTTTTTCGGGAAGAATAATTGGGTCATTAAATTCAATTTCCTCCACTGGAGTTTTAATGTAGGATGGTAATTTTTCTTCCGGTCCTAAAATTAAAATGGCGGTACCGCTCGCCTCCATCCGCGCCGTGCGGCCATTGCGGTGTGTAAACACTTCTTCCGTAGGTGGCAGATGAAAGTGAATGATGTACCGGATATTAGGAATATCTAATCCGCGGGAAGCAAGGTCAGTTGTAACCAATACATTCACGCTTCCATTCCGAAACTTTGCAAGGGCCATTTCCCGCTCCGGTTGCTCCAAAGCTCCATGATAAAAAGTAGTGGTGATGCCTTTTGCTGACATAGCCTCGCTTGTACGCTCCACCGATTCGCGGTGATTACAAAAAACGATGGTAGAGCGGTTGCCTAAATAACAAAGCAATTGAAACAAGGTTTCTACTTTATCCTTGTCCGAAGAAAGCACTGTTTTTATTGTTAACGCCTGTGTTACTTCTCCCCCTTCCGGCAAAAAATCGAGCCGGCTAAAAATAGCATCATTCATAAATGATGGAATCTCTAAAGCTTCGGTAGCAGAGGTTAAGATTCTTTTTTTAAGTCCCGGCAATGATTTAATAATGAATTCCATTTCTTCCAGAAAGCCCATTTCCAATGATTTATCAAATTCATCTAATACAAGGAATTGAATGCTTTCCGTACTAATATTTTCGCGACGTATATGGTCGGCCAAACGGCCAGGAGTACCTATCAATATAGCTGGCGGCTGCACCAGATTATTTTCTTCTATCTCACGCTTGTGGCCTCCATAGCAGCAAGTAACCTTCAAGCCCGTACCCATTGATTTTACCACTTGCTCAATCTGCAACGCCAATTCGCGGGAGGGCACAACTATAAGAGCGGATGTTTTTTTATTAGCTACATCTAACTGTTGCAACACCGGTAATAAAAAAGCCAATGTTTTTCCAGAGCCCGTAGCAGAAAGAATCATCAGGTTATCTTCCTGATCAAAAGCACTCAAAGCCGCTACCTGCATCTCGTTCAATGCTTCTATATTCAAGTTGGTTAAAATAGTTTCTGTAGAATAATTCTTTTGTTGCATGGCGGCAAAAATACAACCCTTTACACTGCTGGCTTTTTAATTCAATATTTAGGTACTCAACAAAAAATTATTTTCATTATTGCACCTCTCTAAATAAAAAATAGTTTATTAAAATTGTAAATGAAACACTCGGTGCAGTGCTGTGTTTCTATTTAACAAACCTTACTAGCAGCAAACTTTATATTTACATGACTTTACTATTTATATACCCTTTCCAACAATGTTATTCAAAATTTTAACGGTTGCCGCCTTAGCTACATTTGAAATTTATGCAGCCATACCAATGGGTTTTGCGTTTAATTTATCACCCTGGGTTATTATGCTGGCTTCCGCTACAGGTGGGCTTATTGGAGTTTTTGTAGCGGCCTTTTTGGGCGATAAGATCCGGGCTATTATTGCACGCTATAAAAAGCCAAAAGAGAAAGAGGTAAAAGAGGGAATGATTCACCGCATCTGGAATAAGTATGGGATAATTGGCCTTGGTTTTTTAGGAACGCTTACTGTAGGCGCTCCTGTTAGTATTGCGGTAGGTATTAGTTTCAATGCTTCGCTAAAAAAATTGCTGACGTGGTGCTGTATCGGAGTTATTACTCGTTGTCTTGTATTTACGGTAATAGGTCATTACGGAGTACAGTTATTTTAACCTACCTTTTTTCAAATTTTTTTTAATAAGACTAAATAAAAAAGCCATCTTTTGGTGATGGCTTTTTTAATAATTTGATGTTTTTTACATCTGCGGCTTTTCCAGCAATTGAAAAAACTGGTCAAGCTGCGGTAAAATAACAATGCGGGTTCTGCGGTTAGCAGCCCTGCTTGCAGCGGACTCATTGCCAGCAACAGGTAAGTATTCTCCTCGGCCACCGGCAGTCATTCTCTTAGGATCTAGTTTGTATTGATTTTGTAAAATGCGGACAACGGCAGTAGCTCTTTTAGTACTGAGGTCCCAATTATCAAGAATACAATTATTCTTAATCGGCACATTATCGGTATGACCTTCCACCAAAAATTCAATTTCCGGTTTGCTGTTCAACACTTGCGCCACCTTACCCAAAACATTCAATGCTTTATCCGTTACATCGTAGCTGCCACTTTTAAACAACAGTTTGTCTGAAATGGAAATATAAACAGCACTTTTTTCAACTTTAATTTCAATATCTGAATCATTGATATCATTCAATGCTCCTTTAAGATTCATTACCAAAGCCATGTTGAGAGAATCTTTGCGAGAAAGCGCTTTTTGAAGATCCTGTATGTACACGTCTTTAGAGCCAATGTTGTCCAGTGACTTTTTAATGCTTTCTGCCTGGGTGCTGGAGATTACAGAAAGGTCTTTTAGTTGTGATATTGCTGCGTTGTTGTTTTCTTTCAAAAAAGAAATTTGCTTGTTGGCGTTGGCTAAGTCACTTTCTAATTGAGCTCTGCGCCGGGCTGCAGCTTCTTCCTCTTCCCGACACTTTTTCAAGTCCGTTTGCACCTGCACATAAAATCCATTAAGCTCTGAATAACGTGCTTCTTCTTTTTTTAATTTTTTACTACTTACGCATGAGGACAATAGCAAAGCAGCGCATCCTGCCATTAAAATGTTTGTTCCTTTCATAATTGAAAATTTGGTCAATAAATAAAACAGACTACCTTCTGGAGGGAAGGCGCTGCCCTTTTTTTTTAAAAAAAAACGTCATTATTCGTTTGGCCCGCTAAGTTAGGGAACGCATTCAGATACCCTTATTAGAAAGCCATTAAACCCAGGAATAGACATCATTATTCCCCGTTTTAAGGTTCTCTTATCATTTGATAATCTTATTAATATAGTATGTTCTTTTTTAAGCCCTCTCTTTTATAATTACATTTAATGCGGCTAATTACTAATGAGAAAATCACTACGTTCTTTCTTTTCTTTAGCGGCATTGACGCTTGTTCTTTTTTCTTGTAAAAAGGATGCAATTGACCCGCCGGCAACACCCACATTTGCCTGGCATGACCTTCAAACCAGACCAACTTTTGATTCAACTATTAAAGGAGCTGCAGAGCATCTTGATATGGGCAATCCAAGCGAAGCGGTAATAGATGCCACCAACTTTTTAAATTATTTAATTATAAAACCTCAATACTGTCTTAGCTACAACCGAGATAGAGGCACGCCCAATTGGGTGAGCTGGCACCTTGATCCGTCATGGTTGGGCGGCGCAGCAAGGCAAGATGATTTTAGGGCTGATACTTCTTTACCTTCCGGGTGGTACCGGGTTCAAAATATCGATTACGGTGGCAGTGGCTTTGACCGGGGACACAACACTCCATCTGCTGACCGCACCAGTACAATACAAGATAATTCTGCCACTTTTTTGATGACCAACATGATACCACAGGCACCTAATAATAACCAACAAACCTGGGCCAACCTGGAAGGATATTGCCGCACGTTGGTAAACAGCGGTTCTGAATTATACATTATAATGGGAAGCTATGGTATAGGAGGCACAGGCAGTAATGGAGATAAAACTACCATTGCAAACGGCCATGTAATCGTACCTTCTTTTATTTGGAAAGTGGTTGTAGTATTGCCGCAAGGCATTAATGATTTGGGCCGTGTGCAATTAAGTACAAGAATAATAGCTGTCATTACTCCAAATTCAAATACTATTACTCCTTCGTGGGGTGTTTATCGTACTACTGTAAATGCTATAGAGTTAGCTACAGGTTATAATCTGCTTTCAAATCTTTCATCCCAAGTGCAGCAGGTTGTGGAAGATAAGGTAGATAGTGGCCCTACACAGTGATATTCTTAGTAGGCATTGGTTAAATCAAAAATTGAGTCACATAGGACTCAATATTTTGTATCGTTGTATATTTTACTTTAAAGGGAAAACTTGCTTTAAAGAAAACAAGCAAGTTTGGGCTTAAAGTGGTTGGGGTAAAAGTGGGTACGATATTTTGCCTAAACAAAAAGATTAATTCTCAGTTGAATAGTGTAAAGATTAATTAAAAGCTCTTCACAATTCAATTCTTCAAACCATTCTGAATGCTAACAGAAAAGAACTACAACTTACCTTTTAACATTTGGAAAAAGGTAGTTGCCATCTTATCTATTCGCTTTCAACTGTATGCTCTTCTGCTACATTTACTTCAGTCTCTTCTTTTGGCACTAATTTAATGCTCAACTGAAATTTAGTACTGAGTGAAAGATGGTAATCGTTTTTCATAAACAACTCTTTAACCATGGCATCCTGCAATAAAATAGAGGCAAGATCTTTAGCTAAAGGGGAACCGCTGATAATGTTGCTAACCCGGCCATTGCTGAATTGAATATTAAATTTAGCACCTGTTTTTCGAGACACACCTACACGTTCAAAATCAGTAATGTTCATTTCCAACACTTGATCGCTTGTAGCAGAACGCTTTAATAATATCCTGATGATCGGTAAATATTTGTTCCAGATTTGTGTATACATATATTTAAGATTTTATTCCTTAAAATTGATTGCTGTTTTCACCTGCAAAAAAACTTAAAACAGCAGAAAGGGCAAAAAAAAGTCCGGCTTTCCCGGACTTCTCTTTTCGAGAAAAGATTAATATCTTTTTTTGAAACCACCATTATTTCCTTGAGAACCACCGCTGAAATTGCGGGCTGGACGGTCTTCTTTAGGTTTGGCTTCCATTACTTTAATGCCTCTGTTATCGATAGTGGCACCATCCAATTCCTGGATTGCTTTGCTAGCTGCTGCATTGTCAGACATTTCAACAAAACCAAAGCCACGGCTCTGACCTGTTTCTCTGTCTGTAATTACTTTAGCTGAAGTTACTTCACCATAAGGAGTGAAAAATTCTTTTAAGTCTTCATCTTGAACGTTGAAGCTTAAATTAGAAACGTAAATGTTCATTTTTTTCTTTTGAAAATTGATAATTAAGGGCGAAGCAAAACGTAAAGGAAACTAACGATTAGAAGTAAACTGACCTGATTAATATACACTTAACTCAATGCAATGCTCAAATTGACAATACAAAGCTAAGGATATTTAATGGTATGAAAGAAAGTGCCTCACCAATCATTTGTTAAGACGAGCGCCACATTTCTTTGGCAGTTAATTTTTGCTACACTTTAAAGGCTTTGTACACTACAATCATCACTGAAATAAGGGTAATAAGACCTGCGTCAATTAATTTTTGATGGATAGTGTTCTTGTTGAAAGATTTTTTTAACTCAACTGTTTGGAATGGAATAGCGGTTATAATTCTTTTAAAGAAGCTCATAGGGTGGATTTTGCCACATGATAAGAACTAAGCGGCTAAATTGCAATCGTATTTATACGAAACCTAAGTGGACTACGCATTTGAGGGCGCTAGTTTTATAAAAATTAAGCAACCACTTCATAAGCGGTTACTGCAATTTTTTTGTTTTTTAATCCCACCTCGCCTATTTTTTTACATTGAAAAAATTCTTTTACTTTTTCATAAGCTGACTCAGATATTAGAATTTGCCCTTCCTGAGCTACAGACTGCAACCGCTGGGCGGTATTCACCACATCGCCTATTACTGTATAATCAAGGCGGCGAAGATCTGCGGAGCCTATGTTTCCACAAATCATTTCACCACAGTTTATACCAATTGATACTTTAGGGGTAAAAGTGAGTTTGTCCGACTCATGTAGCAATTTCTCTACTTGGGTTCTAATAAGAAGGCAGGTTTCCATTGCACGATCAAGGTGAAAATCACCGCGAAAAACAGCCATTACACAATCACCAATAAACTTATCTACATAGCCACCTTGTGCAATGATCTCCTTTACTATTACATCAAAATAGCGATTCAATAAATTAACGACTACATCTACCGGCTCATTTTCAGTAATAGAAGTAAAACTGCATATATCAATAAATGCCACCGTGGCCTCAATAGTTTCGTTCGCCATTAGTGCAGATTCAAATTCCCGCCGATTCATAAAATTCAACACGGTTTCATCTACATACATTCTCAGTATATTATTCTCCTTTATGGCCTGAAAAGTTTCTTTCAGTTGCGCTACATATTTAAGTGTTTTTTCAATTGTGAGTTGCAGGTCTTCAAAATCCACCGGCTTACATATAAAATCAAATGCACCGCGGTTCATGGCAGTACGAATGTTTCCCATATCGCCATAGGCCGAAACGATGACCGTTTTAATTAGCGGGCTTATTTCTGCCAGCTTGGTAAGCAGCATTAATCCATCTACTCCCGGCATGTTTATATCGCTCAGTACTACATCAATATCTGGGTGTTCTTTTAGTTTTTCCAACGCTTCATTTCCGTTCAGTGCAAACACAAATTCATATTTATGTTCACGGATCTGCCGGCGAAATTTTTGCTTGATCAGCATCTCTAAATCCACTTCGTCATCTGCAACCAATATTTTAGCCATTGGATTTAATTTTTAATTTTTCTCTTAATAAGGAAAAGTCCAGGGGCTTAGTTAAAAAATCATCAGCGCCTAATTGCATTGCTTGTTTATAGTTTTCAGAATCGCTGTAGGCTGTTATCATCATTACTATTGGAGGGGGCAGCGTTAGTTGTTTTTTAATGTATTGCAATAGCTCCAGGCCACTCATGCCCGGCATATTTATATCGGATAAAATAAGCACCGCCTCATGAGTATGATGGGTAAGGTAAGTAACCGCTTCTTCGCCTGAATTAGCAAAGGCAAATTGAACGGTGCCCGATTTAATTTCTTTTCTAAAACGCTGTTCAAACAACGCCTGCATATCTTTTTCATCATCCACTACCAATACATTCATAACAGTCCTTTGGTTTACCTATTCAATTTACCCTTTTGTTTCCTGCTGACAATAGAATTATAGTTCAGACACTTTCATTATTCAAATTAGGTAGTTCTCCAAAACTCCCTATTAATGGAAATAAATAAGCTCAGGCATTAAATGTATTAATTAAAAAAGAACATTTAAAACTGAAAGAAAGCGAGCACTTCAAAAATATAATACGTTAAGGAGAGGCTTGTGATTGAGGTATCTTATTCCGGCTAAAAATAAATAGTTAATAAAGTTAAACGATTGTTTAATTCAATTAAACAATCGTTTAACTTTGCATTCCTTTCAAAAAACATGAGCTTTAGCGATAAACAATTACAAATCCTCAGCACCTCCGAAAGGCTTTTTGCGAGCAAGGGGTTTGACGGTACTTCTATCCGCGACATTGCTGAAGAAGCTGGTGTAAACATTGCTATGATTTCTTACTATTTCGGCTCCAAAGAAAAATTAATGGAAACGATTTTTGAAGAGCGCACCAAGCAGATACGGGAGCGTTTGGAAAGTTTGTTGCAAGATGAAAGCCTTGGTCCTTTTGAAAAAATTTGGGTGATGGTGGATGAGTATATAGAAAGGTCACTTCAAAAACAACAATTCAACCGCATCATGTTCATGGAGCAGATGCTTGGAAAAAATGGTGAGATCCGAACTTTTATCAGGCAATTGAAGCAGCAGAATGCTACTCTTATTGAGAAGATCATAAAGGATGGGCAAAAAAAGAAGGTATTCAAAAAAAATATTGATGTGGTACTACTCATCAATATCATGACCGGCATTGTTCATCAAAGTATGGTGAACCAGGATTACTACCGGGTGTATCACAATCTGCAACATCTATCAGATGAAGAAGTAACTACCCTGCTGAAAAAAAAAGTAACCGACCACCTCAAAATTTGTTTTACATCAATACTAAAGAATGAAGAATAGAAAGGTAACCGCGGTGCTACTGGCATTAGCTTTTTTGGTGGCTATCATCACACCTTCAGCGGCGCAAAATAAAATGCCTCTAACCTTACAAGCGGCAATTGATCTCAGCATAAAAAATAGTCCCCGCCTTAAAAACAGTAGTGCCAAAGTTGAAGAAGCATCTGCTGCCATAAAAGAAGCTGAAGACCGGAGACTGCCTGATATCAGTGGCTCCGGCGCTTACCTGAGATTGAATAAGCCCAACGTGGCCATTAAAACAAAAACAACACAACCTGCCCCCGGTGGTACCCCCTCAGGAGAAACAGCAAATCCTTCCAAGGCGGCATATGGTATGGTCAATGCTTCACTTCCGCTTTATTCTGGACTGCGCATCCGCTATGGTATTGAAGCTGCAAAATACCTGGAGCAGGCCTTAAAACTGGATGCAGCAAATGATAAGGAAGGCGTTATTTTAAACACGATTGATGCCTATAATAATTTATACAAATCCAAGGCAGCCGCTACCTTGGTAAAGCAAAGTTTGGAGGAAGCGAAACAAAGAGTAAAAGAATTAGCTAACCTCGAAAAGAATGGATTACTGGCCCGCAATGATTTGTTGAAAGCCCAATTACAAACCTCTAATACAGAACTGGCTTTGCTGGATGCAGAAAATAACTGGCAGCTATCCAATATCAATATGACCTTGATGCTCGGTCTGCCGGAAACCACTGAAATCATTCCTGATTCGAGCACATTGGTACCGGGCACAGATGTAAAAAACGCGGCGGACTACCTACAAATAGCCTTGCAAAATCGTAAAGATCTTTCCGCTTTTTCCTATCGTAAAAAAGCAACTGCAGTGGAGGTTAAATCAATAGCTGCAGAAAAATATCCATCTCTTGCTTTGACGGGAGGGTATGTAGCTATAGATGTTCCTAAAGTGCTGACCGTAACCAATGCTGTGAATTTAGGTATTGGGATACAATACAACCTCGCTTCGCTATGGAAATTAAAAGCCCGGGTGCAGGAAGCAAAAGCAAGAGAAAAACAGGTAGCGGCCAATGAAGACATGTTAACGAATGCTATCCGGTTGCAGGTTAATCAGGCCTATTTAAATTATTTATTAAGTCGTAAAAAAATAGCCGTGCAAGCGGAAGCAGTAGCTCAGGCAGAAGATAATTACAACGTCATCAATAACAAATACAAAAATGGACTAGCCACCGTGACGGATCTCCTCGATGCGGATATTGTGCAATTGCAGGCACGCATGAATTATTCCTTTTCAAAATCTGATGCCGCAGTTGCTTACCAAAAATTATTACAATCAGCCGGAATAGTAAACCAACAATAACCAACACAAAAGAATTTTATAATGGAAAATGAATTAGAAAAACCAGCCGTAAAACCACCTGTGGTACACGAAGGCGGAGCGCCCAAAAAGAAAAGCAAAGTGTTTTTAATCATCCTTGTTTTACTGGTGTTGGCAGGTGGTTTTATAGGCATCACTAAGTACCGCCATGGGCAGCGCCACGAAGAAACGGATGATGCCCAAATTGCGGCCAATATCAGCCCGGTGATTCCCCGCATTTCCGGTTATGTGACGGATGTACGGGTGACTGATAATCAACGGGTAAAAAAAGGCGATACCTTATTAGTATTAGATGACCGTGATATGAAAATCAAATTGGAGCAAGCAGAAGCTGCATTGGAAACTGCCCAAAGTAATCTCTCTGCAGCCCGCACTACTACGTCTGCCGCTTCGGCAAACATTGGTAGCTCCCGCGCCGCTGTGGGCACCATTGATGCTCAAATTGCCGTGGCAAAAGTTAGTATCGGAAGAACGCAGCAGGACTTTCAGCGCTATGCAAATTTGATACAAGATCATGCAGTGACCCAACAACAATATGACCAGGCAAAAGCGGCCAAAGAAAGTGCAGAAAAGCAATTGCAGGTATTGGAGCAACAGCGCATACAAGCAACGCAACAAACCAGTGCAGTTGCCAGCCAAAGCAGTGCTACGGGTTCACAGATTGGTGTGGCCAACTCTATCATAAAACAAAGAGTGGCAGATGTGGACAATGCTAAACTGAACCTTTCTTATACTGTATTGACGGCTCCGGCAGATGGCCTAATTTCTAAAGTAAATGTGCAGCCGGGACAGTTTTTACAGGCAGGCCAATCTTTCTTTTCCATAGTATTAAATAATGACCTGTGGGTGATTGCCAATTTTAAAGAAACACAATTAGCCAAAATGCAGGAAGGCCAAAAAGTAATGATTCATGTGGATGCATTTCCAAAGCATGATTTTGAAGCAAAGATCACCTCTTTCTCTGGTGCCACAGGTTCTTCATTTTCCGTATTACCTCCAGACAATGCATCAGGAAACTTTATTAAAGTAGTGCAGCGTATTCCGGTGAAAATTGAATTTACCAATCCCTCCGATTCTTTGCTTTCAAGGATAAGAGCCGGAATGAATGCAACGGCTGATGTCCATTTGGATTGATAAATACCAATAGCTCCAATTATAACAACGGAATAAAAATATTAAATGCAACAGGCAAATTCGTTAGTTGAATACGGATCCCGGAGGGTAATTATTACTATTACGGCCGTACTGTGTGCTTTGCTGGAGATTGTTGATAGTACTATTGTAAACGTGGCGCTGAATGATATGCGGGGCAACCTTGGTGCTACCATGTCTGAAGTAGGCTGGGTGGTAACGGCCTATGCTATTGGCAATGTCATTGTGGTACCTATGACGAGTTGGTTATCGCAGCAATTTGGGCGTCGCAATTACTTTGCCTTTTCAATTATACTTTTTACGGTTTGTTCTTTTT
>JBDSBL010000058.1:0-7797 GCA_039921625.1 Chitinophagaceae bacterium | reverse complement strand
AAAAATTTGGAACGAATCTGCATCTCTCCAAAACTGAAATTTTTGGCGCACCGTTTCCAACTCTTTTTTATCAAGGGTGATGGTAAAAAGATCTTCCACCTTATTTTGTTGGTACAATACTTCTCCTACCGGATCTATTACGGAACTATCGCCGCTGTGCTGAATGCCGTTTCCATCTTCACCCACCCGGTTTACACCTACCACGTAGCATTGGTTTTCTATAGCTCTTGCCTGCAGCAATGTTTTCCATGCAAGGCTGCGCCGCTCGGGCCAGTTCGCTACATAAATACAGAGGTCATATTCAAAAGAATGGTCGTCACCGAATTGCTGCCGGGCCCATACCGGAAAGCGAAGATCGTAGCAAACACACAGCATGATTTTCCAGCCATTGACGGAAACAATGAGGCGACTGCTGCCTGCTGTGTAGTGTTTCTCTTCTTCGGCAAAAGCAAACAGGTGGCGCTTATCGTAGGTTCCATATTGCCCATTGGGCTGCATCCAAATCGCCCGGTTGTAATAAGCTCCATCTTCTTCTATAATCAAGCTGCCGGTAAGAATAATTTTTTTATCTGCTGCTATTCTTTTCATCCATTGCACCGTGGGGCCATCCCTCTTTTCGGCCAATTGTTCCGGCCTCATGCTAAAACCGGTGCTAAACATTTCTGGAAGAACGACTACCTGCGTTGCCTGCTCAATCGAAGCTATTTTTTGCTCCAGCATTTGCAGGTTGGCATCTTTAGCTTCCCAGTGAAGTGCCGTTTGTATCAGAGAAATAGTAAGTAAGGCCATGATAAAATATAAGGGTCAAAAGTAAGTACTAACTATATAGAGCCGGGCTTGTTTTCATGCAGCGGCATAAGTAAAAATTACTGTTTCCCATTTTCTATAATGCCTTTTATTGTTTTTGAAATGAGGTCAGGCTCGTAGCCTTTGGCCATCAGGTAGTCCGCTGTTTTCTTTTTGCGAACGAGGTACTGTTCTCCTTTTAGTAAGTCGTATTTTTTTTCGGCCAGTTTGTTTATAGCATTTATATAATCTTCTTCCGGGATGGTTTTTAAAGCTTTATTAATACAATAATCACTAACTTTTTTTTCTTTCAGCGCATAATAGATCTTTTTCTTTCCCCAGTCTTTCATCCGAAATTTTCCACCGGCATATTGTATAGCAAACCGTTCTTCATTCAGGTAATCATCTTCAATAAGGGATACTATTATATCATCATGCTCTGATTTGTACACACCTAATTCCCACAGCTTACTGATCACTTCCGAATGGCTGCGCTCCTGATAAGCGCAGTACTGTCGCAGCTTTTGAATGGCCTGTTCTTTTGTTAGGTATTTTTTTTGCATAAAAAGTTTGCTGTTATCCCTTACGAAAAACTAGTAGGAAGTTGAATTTTTATTTCCAATAAATTTTTAATAATTCCTTTTCCTTTATTGTTAATCCTACATTAGAATTCCTATTGATCGTCCCTTGCGACGCTCCGTTCCACAATAGGTATTTCTATTCCTCTTTAATTTTTAAAACACTATGCGCACCAACAAAATTATTTTGGGCTACGAAGGAACAGAGGAACAAAAAGAGTGCAATTAGTGTTCCTTATTTTTTAATCCTTATGGTCTTTTTGGTAGCACAAAAAAGCTCCATAGAATTACCGAACGATGCAGTGAGTGACACAACAGGCGTTCCACAGTAGTACCAAAGCTCGTTGTCAAAAAACGCAACTTTATCTTAAAGAACTATCTGCAGATAAAAAGTTTTCGCCACTAAGAATTTTGGAAGTGGAGCAGGAGGTTTACTCTTCTAACAACTCCCTGCATCCATATTCTTTCTCCAGCAACTGGTCGTAATAATCTGCTTTTTGAAAAAGATCGCGAAACATTTCTATACCACCTTCCTTCGTTATATCCATATCGTACATGATGCAGGAGAGTACAATATTTTGCCGCACACAACTTAGTACCAGTCCATCCAATGTATAGTTCTCTTCCAATAAAAATTGATAAAGCGGTTTTATTTTAGTGGTGTCGGCCGGCAGTTGGCACAGGTAGGCATCGCCGGATACAAAGAAGTTTTCGGGGTTGTAATTGATCTTTATTTTGGCACCACCTTCTTTCACTGTCCAGTTATTGGTACTCTCCCGGGCCAGCTTTATTTCTTTACCTAAACCAGTTAAAATTTCTTCTACAATTTTAGCTGTACCCGTAGGCCCTGCTTCTTTTTCCGGCAGCAAGGGCAGCCGCACTTCCGTACCACAAAAAGGACAATATTTTGTAGCGTCAATGTTGGAAGGCAACACTAAAAAATCGCAACTGTGGCAACGGGCAGACGGCTCACCGCGGTGCGGCTTATATAGTTCAAGTGCTTCGCGCAAATAGCTAACCGGCAGTGCAAAACCAAGGTTATCTCCTCCGCGTATGATGAACGAATTCACTCCAATTACTTCTCCCGTTTTATTCACTAATGGCCCGCCACTATTTCCAGGATTAATGGCGGCATCAATCTGTATGTATTTTAATCCATCCCGCACCCGGTCTACCTTGGAGATCACTCCTTGTGTAGCAGTATAATTCAAACCAAAAGGATGACCGATGGCCACTACTACATCCCCATCTTTTGTGCTTTCGTAATGACCTAGTTTTATTTCCGGCTTTTCTTCGCCGGAGGGTGGCTGCAAAAAAGCGAGGTCGTGTTTTTTATCTGAATACCATACCCGTGCTATCTGCCGCTCTATGGTTCGGCCGGCAATGGTCACCTCTGCATTTTTGCTTACCACATGCTCGTTGGTAACAATAAGATCAAACTCTTTGACGTAAAAACCGGTACCCGTGCTGCTTTGCGTGGCTATTTGTATAATGGCGGGGCGATAGAGCTCTATGATCTGCTGTGTTTCCATTCTTTATTTTAATTCCAGGTTGAGGTTTTCTATCTCTGTGGTATAGGATAAATTAAGAGCCGTCTTATTCTTAAAATCCAGCTTTTCTTTTTTCATTTTCATGGATGGATATTTTGTCTTCCAATCTTTTTCTATGGCTACTATAGCTTGTATAATAGCTTCTTTATTCAGTTCCTTATTTTCTTGGTTGTAATAAGGAATGGAATAGCCAAGGGCTTCAAAATATTCAGGATAATTAAACATCATAAACAATAAAAAAAATTCCGTTATGGGCCGCGGCAGGCTGTAGGAGTATTGACAATAAGCAATGCCGTATTCGCTTATTTTAGCCGCCATTTCGGGGTGCTTGTTTTCCTGGTACCAGGTTATATTTTGATTGGCATTATAGATAGCGTCTGAGATGGTTTTATACGTTTGTGGCAGCACGATAGAAAAGGTATACTTCGACCGGAAAAGATTGGAAAAAATATCGTCCTTTTCTTTTAGCAACAGCTTGCCAAATTCATCTATCATTTCCGTGTTCTTTTCTGAAATAGGCCGGTCATCTTTTTTAAAATAGATCTGCACAATTTTTTCTAAAGCCTGCAGCAGCCTTCCTTCCGGCACTATTAAAAAATCAATACGGTACGCCAGGGACAAGAGCAGGTACGCTACTCCACCAGAATATTTTTCTCCATCAATGGTCTGCACCAAGGCCAGCGTTTCTTTTATCCATTGCTGAAAAAAAGTAAATTTTATTTCTTTTTCTTTCTCGGGCAGGTCCGTTATGTGTTCGTTGTCTATAGAGATAATGGAAGTAAAATCTTGCACCAGCAGGTCATCTTGTTTATCTGCCTTGGTCGCCAATTCTCGCAAGCCGTAATACAACTTGCTTGGGTTGGCCATCTCCAGGTCAGAGTCAAATAACATGCTCAACTTATTATCCGTAAGCGCACAGCGGCTGTAGTATAGAGCAAAGTTCATTTCCAGCAGGCGGCGCATGACCGGCACACTAAGCACGGGCATGGAGGCAAGAGCCACTTCTGCCTCCAACCATTCTTTATTGTAAGTGCCGGTTATAATTTTTGAGCCCTGGTAAAATTGAAAGGAGCCACCGCTGCCCGATTGTTTGTGCTTTACATTTTGAACAGCATCATCTGATAAATAATCAAAGAAAGCCGCGATACTTTTGCTGTATTTTTTTTCTTTAAAAAGTAGGTCCGCCTCATTCCACCGGGTTAGTTTTTTTATCGGTTTGTTGTTGTCGGAATAGCGTCCAAATTGTACCGTTGGTTTCCCTTCTTCCCCTTCATTATTTTTACTCCGTCCAAAGAATTTTTCGAGCATATTCTCTCTTTAGATAAACAAATGTATCGGCAATTTAACCTAAAAACGACAGGCAACTTCCGGGTAGTGCGGTACCTTCTGTTACGCTTTAATTATTTTGCAATAGCCTTACCTAATATAGCAGCGTATGTGCAGAGATAAGGTGTGGGCTATGTTTTAAAAATCATTAGTTTCGCCACAGTCTTTATAATTGACAAATCTTTTTTTACATGAAATTTATTGCTTCTTCCACGCAGTTATTAAAACAGTTGCAACAGATAGCCGGTGTCATCAATGCCAATACCGTTTTACCCATATTAGAAGATTTTTTGTTTGAAGTAGAAGCGGGTAAACTTACCGTGGTAGCTACTGACCTGGAAACCGTAATGCGGATACAAATGGATATTGAAGCCAAAGAGTCAGGCAAAGTGTGCATTCCGGCCAAGATATTAATGGACTCGCTAAAGAACCTGCCCGATCAGCCGCTTACGTTTACGATTGATAAAAATTATGGTGTTGAATTAACTTCTGACAATGGTAAGTATAAAGTGATGGGAGAAAATCCGGACAACTTTCCGAAAGAACCTGCGGCTGACGATACGACCTCTTTTACCATGACTTCTTCAGCCTTGGTAACGGCAATAAATAAAACCTTATTTGCCGTAAGCAATGATGACCTGCGGCCTGCCATGACGGGGGTTTTCTTTGAGCTGAATAAAGAGTACATACAGTTTGTAGCTACAGATGCTCACCGCCTGGTACGATACAAAAGAACTGATGTAAGCTGCCCGCGGCAAGACTCTTTTATTGTTCCCCGCAAGCCGCTTAATCTTTTAAAATCTGCTTTACCGGATAATGATAGCGAGTTGATCATCAATTACAATTCAAATCATCTTTTTGTAAAGCATGGTACTACGCAAATGAGTTGCCGGTTGATAGATGCCCGGTTCCCGGATTATAAAGTGGTGATCCCTACCGATAATCCTTATAAGTTAGTGGTGGATAAAAATGGCTTTCAAAGCGCCCTGCGCCGCATCAGCGTATTCAGCAACAAAAGCACGAACCAGGTAGCCCTGCAAATAACCGGTAGCGAATTGCAACTCGCAGCACAGGATGTGGATTTTAGCTTTGAAGGCAATGAACGGATGGGTTGTCAATATGATGGTCAGGATCTAACCATTGCTTTTAATGCCCGATTTTTAATTGAAATGCTAAATGCTGCAGACGGTGCAGAGGTTCGTATTGAACTTTCTACGCCTACGAAAGCCGGCATTCTAAAACCAACCGATTTAGAAGAGGGAGAAGAATTGCTTATGCTGGTAATGCCACTCATGCTGAATCAATAAATGTTTTGTTATGAAAAAATGGACGTACGCCACAGGCTTTATTTTCCTTGCTCTGCTTTGTGTCTTCACCTATTTTAAAATAGGTCATAAAGCAATGCCGGACTCGTTGTTTTATATTTTCTGTATTTCTGCAGCTGTATTTTTCTTCTGTTTTATTTTTGCAGCATTAAGCCAGAACAGAGAAAAAGAAAATTAGCTTTTTATAATATTTTTCCAGCCGGGTCTTAAGGCCCGGCATTTTTTTTACTTCTTTTTTTACCTGGCTGTCAATAAGCAACAACTATGGAGTACGTGCAAATCCGATCTTTTGATAATTATATAGAAGCAAACATTGTAATGAATATGCTTCATGCCGCTAATATCAACTGCCACCTGAAAGATGAAAATTTAATTACCATGGATCCCTTGCTTAGCCCCGCCCTTGGCGGTATGAAACTGATGGTACATCATGCCCATGTGCAACAGGCCTGGGACTTATTGAATGAAGCAGAACAGCAATACCTGAAAAACATTGCCTGCCCGGTATGCAAGGCGCACGACCTTAGCATTGTAAGTATTACCAAAAAACATAAAAACAAACTGGCCGCAATAGCAAGCATGCTGATCAATGGCAAATCAGTAGAAGTAACAAAAAAATACGTATGCGGAGTTTGCGGCTATGATTTTAAGGATCTGAATGTTTGACAGAACTATAAATTAAGTGGAACTTGCAGGAAACGTAGCATGTAATGTTGCAGCAATTTATTAATTATTTCAGCACCCTGGAACAACGGCCTTTGGAGCGACTTGCGTTTTTGGTAGGCGGTCTTTTATTCCTTTGGTTTATAGAAGGAGCCATACCGCTTATTACCCTTCAATACAAAAAAACAAAGTGGAGGCATGCCTTTGTAAACTTCATATTTACGCTCATTCATTTAATTATACATTCTGGCTTTGCCTTGCTTATTATTTTATTGTCTGATGCCAGCCGGCACCATCATTTTGGTTTAGTACAATGGCTGAATGTTTCTATTGGAGGCACCTTGCTGATCACGTTTTTAGTGTTTGATTTTTTTGGAGGTTGGCTGGTACATCTCGTGCAACACAAAACCCTCGTGCTGTGGCGCTTTCACCTCGTGCACCATTCAGATAATAATGTGGATGTGACCACCGGGCTGAGGCATCATCCACTGGAAAGTATTTTACGGGGCGTATTTTTTTTAATTGCCGTTATTGTTTCTGGCGCTCCTATGTATGCCGTGATGATCTTTCAAACTGCAGTGGTTTTATTTACCGCCTTTACTCATGCCAACATTAACCTGCCCCGCCGGTTCGACAAGTTCCTGAGTTATGTATTTGTTTCTCCCAATATGCACAAAGTGCACCACCACTGGCAACAGCCATTTACAGATAGCAATTACGGGCTCGTGCTTTCCGTTTGGGATCGGGCATTTGGCACTTTTCAAACTCTGGATCCTAAAGAAATACGTTATGGTTTGGACCGCCATTTTCCTAATGAAGAAGATGAAAACCTGGGTATGCTGTTGCGCCGACCCTTTGGAAAATTAAGCTGATAAAAGCGCCTTCTTCTCCGAAATTCTTACTGCATCTTTGTTGTTATGAAGTTTATTGCCCTGATACCGGCGCGGCTGGCGGCTACCCGTTTTCCAAATAAATTAATGCAAAAGCTGGGAGATAAAACGGTGATTGCTACCGTGTATGCCGCTACCAAAAACACTGGACTTTTTAATGAAGTGATTGTAGTGACGGATAGCGAGGATATCAAGCAAGAAATAGAAAAGGAGGGAGGTACAGCAATAATTAGTAAGAAGGAACACGAAAGCGGTACCGATCGGATAGCAGAAGTGGCTGCCGGTATGGAAGATGCGATAATAGTAAATGTGCAGGGAGATACGCCGTTTATAAATGCAGAGTCTTTGAAGAAGTTGTTAGATCAATTCAATGACGAGTCCGTACAGGTTGCTTCCATCATGCAGGTGCTGCCACAAGAAGAAGTGGCCAATCCTAACAGTGTAAAAGTATGTGTGGCCAACAATGGTAATGCTCTTTATTTTAGTAGGAGCGTTATTCCTTTTGCAAGAAACAAGGATGTTCCTGTTACGTATTACAAACACATTGGAGTGTATGCGTTTCGAAAAAAGGCATTAGTAGATTTCACGAAATGGCCGGTTTCGATTTTAGAAAATATTGAAAAACTAGAGCAACTTCGGTACTTAGAAAATGGGGTGGCCGTGCGGATGGTGCTTACTG
>JBDSBL010000057.1:0-7599 GCA_039921625.1 Chitinophagaceae bacterium | reverse complement strand
TTAGGGTTCAACCTGTTCAATTGAGACAAAGGAACTGGAGATCCATCTAATACTAATAATGGCTGGTTGTTACCGGTAAGGGAACGTATACCCCGTAAAGTAATACGTGTATCACCGAAAACACCATTATTGGTAGTAGCCACATTTAAACCAGATACTTTACCAGTCAAACCATTTTGTACGTTTACTGGTGTAGCCTGGGTTAATTCTTTGTTTGAAATTTTTGCTACAGAATAACCTAACTCCCGCGGCTGCTTGCGGATACCGAGGGCAGTAGTTACAACTACTTCCTGCAGTTGTCCTTCTGTTCTTTTCAATGAAAAGTTTTGAGTGCTGCCGTTAGCTGAAAGCGTTACCGACTGAAAGCCGGCTGCCGTAGCAATTAAGCGGGCACCGCCCTTTACTGTAATAGCGAAATTTCCTTTAGCGTCCGCTTGTGCGGCATTGTTTGTTCCAACTTCTGCAATAGTGGCAAAAGGAATAACCTCCCCTCTGTCATCCTTCACAGTTCCCGTAACAGTACGGTTTTGCCCGAATGCTAATGCACAAACAAACATCAGCACTGTAAGCAGTGATGCAATTTTTCTCATGTGAACGTGTAATTTTTAGATTAAAAAAACGTGATTTTTTATCAAGTCCATGGTTTCTATACTCAGAAACTACTAAGTGAGACACAGGGCCGTGAATAAATGCTGCGCCAAATTAGAAAAAATTAATTAATTGCTAATATTTATTTAACAACTTTTTTAATGGATAAGTGGTAATTAAAACTGATAGCGGGCCTGCAGCTTCACTTCCGTGCGTTTATTGCCCTGTATTTGTTCTAATCCGGAGCCAATAACTTTTTTGTCCCGGTAGATGGTTTGAGCCAGTCGTCCCCATAATGAAAATCGCTTAGTAAGATCGTAATTAATATTGAAATAATACCGAAACCCTTTATCGGCAAAAGCTGGGATACTATAGCTGTACAAAACATCACTTTCATAAGCATAAATGCGGCTATTAAACCCATCCGTTTCAAAATACTGCAACCTTAAATTTGTTGATAAGGATAATGAAGGCTTATAGGAACCTTCTATATAAGTAAGATATCCTTGTTCCGGCGAAGGTCCTTTTCTATCGTACCATACCATTTCAGCCCGCCCTTTTATAGTTACAGCGGGGCTTACTTTATTGGCAAATTGTAGCCTTGCATTTTGGCGCATTTTTCCGGTGAGGTAATGGGTATTGGTAGTGGTGGCACTTTCGTTCGACTCTTTATTTTCATTTCGATACCTCAAGTAGAGTTCAAATTGCTTATTTGGAGTGTATGTGGCCTGCAGCAGGTAGTCCTGACCGGCAGAAGGGGCATCTGTTCTGTATTTAATAAATGGAAATTGGTAGAAATCAGCATAGGTATCAAACCGCAAAACCGTAGTAGGCCTGATGCTGGCTCCAATATACAAACCGTTTTCGTTGGTGGGTAATACGTTTTCCGTAAAGGCATTACCATACAATGAACCATAATCTTTATCAATCTTGCGATACAAAACAGAAAAGTCAACCTTGGGATCCGCACTTATAAGAAGCCCATTAGTAAAGGCTTTGCTTATATTTTTATCAATAGCCGCTTCGCCAAAAAAGTGAACGTTTTTATAGGTAAAGCTGTAATCTGTACTTGCATTCCACCATTTGGTGCCTGTGATAGCAAATGCATTATAAGCTGCATCCCTTTTCTTCAATGGGCTGGTAAACTGGTATCCTATCCCATTCAAACCTATTTTAAAAAAATCATTGTTATAATTAAGGTTGCCACCAAAAGAAGACTGCACGATCTTTCCTTTTTTTGAAATTTCTGAAGGGGTACGAAATAAACCTGTCGTCAAAAAACTACTGAAAACTTCTTCATTGGTGAGGGTATCTATGCCGGTGCTTGCAGCTACTTTGTGATACGATCCAAAAACGGTTCCCTCAAAATTGCCGGTTCCAAAGGTGACGCCTACGCCCCGATTAAAATAAAATTCTCCGGCCGAACTGTACGGCCGTAATACGGGTGATTGCCTTTCGGTAGCCAATACTTCGGCACTTTTTTTAAAGGCTAAGGATTGCCATTGGACTAAACCTTGACCCATATTTACTGTAAAATCTCCTATGGCTAAGGCTTTTATTAGACCAAGCTTCCGGGCAAAAAAATGAAAAGAATAAAAATCAAAACCGTTTTTAGAGCTTCCTTTAAAAAAAGGTTCACCGGCATCCTTATCAGCTACCACACCGTACTGCAGCAGGTTTTTGTATTGGTACTTGTAGCGAAATAAGTAGTGGTCCTTCCCACCAAGGTAATGAGTAGGCAAGGTGGTGTCGTATCCTTTTTGTTTCTCTAAAATCCGGGAAACTCTAGCCAGCACCGTATGATCTCCTTTAGAAAAACGGGAACCCAACGGTTCATCCATATTAGAAATTGTAAAATACGGCAACACCCTTTTTATAGAGGCCACATCCCAACCAGGGATTGATTGCAATTCATGGATATCTATAAAATTGCCGAGGGCTGAACGGTATTGCATCAGGTGTTGAATCTGCAATTGGGTCAACATCCGAAAGATTTGAAATTCTTCTACGGACGCTTCATTGATATTGATGGGGTGTTTGCGGTAATATTCCAATTGCTGCAAGTAGGCATCATCTTCCGTTTCCGTTTCCAGCACTTCATTCAGATTTTCCAATTGCTGCTGCGTGGTTAAAGGAATTTCCTGTGCGGCCACAGGATGGCGCCAGAAAAACAAAACCATTAGTATGATGCAGGCAACAGGTTTCAAATTATTTTACATTAAACAATAACATAATGCCCGGAGTGATCCCGAGCTGTGGATGTACCGTGGCTATAGCGTCTATCTGAAAATCTTTTAGCACCACCCCTGCCCCAAAATAATACGTACTGGAGCCAGAAGAAATACCTGCGCTTGCCACAATTTTTTTATCAATAATATATTGAACTCCCGCCCGTACATCAATCGGCAGGTCTTCCGTTTTTTTTATTTCACCAGAAAGCAATAAGGCTTCCGAAGGTTCGTATCCAACACCAATTGTATAAATGGCAGGTAATTTCTCTTCCGCATTTTTAATCAGTTTGGACCCTACAGGATTATACGCATGAAACCCAGCATGTAGTTGATTGGTGACGTGAAAGATAGCACCCACCTCGAAATTAATACTGCTCGCATTGCCGTAAGAAGCAGTAGAAAAAGAATTGTAATTGAATTGGGCGCCGACACTCATTTTGCTGCCAAGGTCGCGGCCGTACGCTATACCCACTTGCGCTTCATTGTATTCCGGACCTCCAAAATAACCTCCCTTTAATCCAAAATTTCCAGAGGATGTGGGCACAATAGCTGCAAGCTGATAAAAGCCAAGATTTTGAAGCATAAACCTTTTTTCACCATATACTCCTACAGATATTTTTTTGGCTGTGGCAAGCGCTGCCTGATTGCTGGTAAATGAAAAAGTATTGGTGTGTGCAGCACTGTAGGCACCTAAGCCGGGATATATAGCTGCCACGGGTTGATGCACCGTTTGGGCATTTCCCAAAAATGCTGCCCCGCATAGCATAAATGTTAAAAAGAACCTCAAAGCAGTAATTTATTTGAAAGATAAGGGGAATGAAAATCGCATCAAAATAAAATTACCGCTTAACTAACAGCCTGAACTTTACCTTTGCGCCATGCAAATTTTGAACGGGAAAGAAGCGGCGGCGGCTATAAAAAATGAACTTAAATTAGAAGTGGCGCAGCTTTCAGCTAATGGGAAGGCAGTGCCGCATTTAGCAGCCGTACTGGTGGGTAGCAATGGCGCCAGCGAGACGTACGTGGCTGCAAAAGTAAAAGCATGTGAGGAGGTTGGTTTTAAATCAACACTTATTCGGTTTGAAAGTGATGTGACTTCTTATAAACTGCTCAACCTAATTCAAGACCTTAATTCTGACCCGGATATTGATGGCATTTTAGTGCAATTGCCGCTTCCAGATCATATTTCTTCGCAGGAGGTAATTAATGCCATTAATCCACAGAAAGATGTAGATGGTTTTCATCCGAGCAACGTAGGAAGCATGGTGTTGGGCCTGCCAACTTTTGTACCAGCTACTCCTTACGGTATTCAGCTTTTACTGGCACATTATAAAATAGAAACTAAAGGCAAACAAGCTGTGGTTATCGGCCGAAGCAATATTGTGGGCCGGCCCATGAGTATTTTATTAAGCGAAGCTTCTGAACAAGGCAATTGCACGGTCACCATCTGCCACTCCTATACAACTAATATTAAGGAACTTTGCCTGTCGGCAGATATTATCGTTGCTGCCATAGGCCGCCCCCATTTTTTAAAAGAAGATATGGTGAAAGAAGGGGCGGTGGTGATTGATGTGGGTATTACCCGCGTGGTTGATGGCACTAAAAAATCCGGATATAAACTTTTGGGTGATGTGGATTTTGAAACCGTAGCTCCTAAATGTTCTTTTATAACCCCGGTACCAGGCGGAGTAGGCCCAATGACGATTGCCGCTTTATTGAAAAATACTTTTCATGCCTGTGCATTAAAACATTATGATTAAAGAAAAAGTGAATACAAACTTACTTACCATAAAATCTCCTTTTACAAAAGATAATAATGTGGTTGCCTTGCCGGTGATGGAGCATTTTTATACCCTGCAGGGCGAAGGATTTCACCAAGGCAAAGCGGCCTATTTTATAAGATTGGCCGGCTGCGATGTAGGCTGTGTGTGGTGCGATGTAAAGGAAAGTTGGGAGGCCGAAAAGCATCCATTAATAAGTGTTGAAAACTTAATCTCTTTTGTAAAAGAAACCCCTTCTGAAATAGTGGTCATCACCGGAGGTGAGCCACTGCTGCACAACCTGGATGAACTAACGGAAAGCCTTCAAAAAGCAGGCTTAAGAACACATATAGAAACCTCCGGTAGTTCGCCACTTTCCGGAAGGTGGAACTGGATAACTTTATCGCCTAAAAAATTTAAAGCTCCATTGCCGGAAAATCTTCCGTTTGTACACGAATTAAAAGTAGTTGTTTATAATAAATCTGATTTTGAATGGGCGCAAAAATGGGGAGCTTTGGTACCCGCCAATTGCAAGCTTTATTTGCAACCCGAATGGAGCAAAAGAGAAGTCATTACTCCCTTGCTCATTGAATTTATAAAAGCAAATCCGCGGTGGCAATTATCCTTGCAAATACATAAATACATCAATGTGCCTTAGTGATTTTTGTATCCTGAGTTTCTGTTAAATTATCCTTCCCGATTTCAGTAAGAACAATAGTTTTCTAACTTCAACGGATGAAAAACCTGAAGCCGTTTTTTACCCTATTCTTTTTATTTTTTCTGTTCATTGCCGGCGCTCAATCAGACAAATCAAAGATTGATAAAAAAGCCGTGGAGGCGTATAACAAAGGCTTACAAAAAATTGACGAAAACAAATACAAAGACGCAGTGGAATCTTTTGGGGAAGCCATTAAGCGGGACCCTAACTACATTGATGCTTACTTGTCCTTAGCCGGTGTGTATGGCCAACTCAAGCAACATGCACTTTGTATTGAAAATTATGAAAAGGCTTTTTCATTAGACTCTAATTATACCTCCGACCTACGGCTTCCGTACTCTATAAACCTTGCTGGTGATGGACAGTTTGAAAAAGCCTTGCAAACCATCAACGCCTTATTATCAAGAACGGACCTTTCTGCCAATACAAAAAAAGCAGCACTGTATCGAAAACAAACATTTGAATTTGCCGTTTCATTTGCCATAAATCATAAAGACAATTACTTATTTACTCCAAAGAATTTAGGTGATGGAGTGAATAGCGCAGAGTCTGAATATTTTCCTTCTTTACCTATTGATGGTACCACTTTGATTTTTACCCGTCTCGTAGGAAATCGCAATGAAGATTTCTTTTTAAGTCAAAAAAAAGACAGCACCTGGACAAAAGCATTTCGCCTCAATGGCAGCATTAATACTCCACTCAATGAGGGAGCACAAAATATTTCTCAAGATGGAACATGGTTAATATTTACTGGCTGCAACCGGCCGGATGGCGCAGGCAGTTGCGACCTGTACATATCATACAACACTAAGGAAGGCTGGAGTGAGGCCTTAAATTTAGGCAACCGAATTAACTCAGATCAGTGGGAATCACAACCCTCTCTATCACCGGACAAACGTGATCTTTATTTTGCATCCAACCGCCTTGGAGGCTATGGTGGCATTGATTTGTACGTAGCGCACCTGCAACCGAATGGACGCTGGAGTGAGCCTGAAAATCTGGGCCCGCAAATAAACACAACGGGTGATGAAACAGAACCATTCATACATGCGGACAACCAAACTTTATACTTTGCATCCAACGGCTTGCCCGGCTATGGCGGGGAAGATCTTTTTGTGGTACGCAAAGGATCTGATGGAAAGTGGGGACTACCACAAAACTTAGGATACCCAATTAATACCATCAATAACGACGGCACCTTGTGTATTGCTGCCGATGGCATTACCACTTATTTTGCATCGGACCGCAGCGAAGGCAAAGGGTTATTAGACCTTTATACATTTGATATGCGCCCTAGCATGAGGCCAGCAAAAACTCTTTGGATCAAAGGGAAGGTGTACGATAAAAAAACAGAGAAAGGCTTACCCTCTGCCGTGGAATTGGTAGATGTAGCTACCAAACAAATACTTTCAAAAGTGCAGACGGATGAAACCGGTGCCTACCTAATGACGCTTCCATTAGGAAAAGATTATGCATTCAATGTAAACCGAAAAGGCTACCTATTTTATTCGGATAATTTTTCATTGAAACAAAAAGCTCCCGACTCCACTTATGAAAAAAACATTCCCTTGCAACCCATAGAAGTGAATGCAGCCGTGGTTTTGAAAAATATTTTCTTTGATTACAATAAGTATGATCTGAAGCCGGAATCGCAAGTAGAACTGGATAATGTAGTTCAATTATTAAAAGATAATCCTTCTGTAAAAATTGAGATAGCCGGATATACTGATAACATTGGTAAGGCTGCCGACAACCTCAAACTTTCTGAGCAGAGAGCCAAAGCAGTTGTCATTTATTTAAACAATAAAGGAATAACGGGAGGCCGGTTAACGTACAAAGGGTTTGGCGCCGGCATTCCAGTGGCAGATAATAAAACCGAAGAAGGGCGGGCACAAAACAGGCGAACAGAATTAAAAGTTATTGCCAAATAATTGCTTTTTCACACCCTATATTTGATGCCGTATGAAGAACGATCTTCTTTATCAACTGGCGCTTACATTGGTATCAAATATTGGTGATGTACAAGCCAAAATTTTGGTACAGCATTTTGGTAATGCGCAATCTATTTTTAGTGCTTCAAAGTCCCAACTGGAAAAGATTGAAGGCATTGGCTCTGTGCGGGCAAAATCGATAAAAGACTTTGCTGATTATGCCATGGCAGAAAAGGAAATTTTATTTCTGGAAAAATTTAATATCAACCCTTTGTTTCTTACCGATGCTGCTTATCCCAAACGGTTGCTGCATTGCTACGATTCTCCTACTTTGCTTTTCTATAAAGGCACTGCTGATTTGAATACATCAA
>JBDSBL010000056.1:0-5309 GCA_039921625.1 Chitinophagaceae bacterium | reverse complement strand
GTAGATCCCGTTATTTTCGGAAAGATCATTGACAACTATGCCAACAATAGAGGAAGTAGAACCTCAGATGAATTGCTCCGCGGCATCACCGGGTGGCTGGTGATAGCGGTGGTGGTAGCACTCTTTGCCCGCATTGCCAAAGCAGTTCAGGAATACACCACCCGGCTGGCAGTGCAAAAGTTTGGTATGCACATTTTTAATGAAGGCCTGAAGCAAACACTTCGTCTTTCCTTTCAGGAATTTGAAGAGCAACGCAGTGGAGAAACAATGTCCATATTGCAAAAAGTAAGAACAGATACCGAGCGATTTGTCAACTCCTTTATCAACGTCTTGTTTTCTTCTGTGGTAGGTGTTGGTTTTTTAATCTGGTATGCTATCACCAAGCATTGGGCGTTGATTCCGGTATTTCTCATTGGTGTGTTGGTGCTTGGGTCGCTTACCGGCTTGCTTACCAAAAAAATTAAAACACTTCAACGTTCTATCAACCGCGAAACAAATAGAATGTCAGGCATTATTACAGAATCGTTGCGCAACATAGAATTGGTGCGCAGCCTTGGTTTGACGTTTCCGGAAATAAGGAGATTGCGGGAATACACCCAAAAGATCTTTGACCTGGAAATGGAGAAAACTAAAAAGGTAAGAACCTTAAGTTTTCTGCAAGGCACAGCACTAAATGTATTGAAGCAGTCCATTCTTTTTATTTTATTATGGCTCATTTTTAGAAATGTGTTATCTACCGGAGAGTTGATCTCTATGCAGTTCATCTCCACCACCATCTTTGGTCCACTGCAGGATATGGGCAATATCATATTGCAATACCGCGAAGCCGAAGCATCTATCAGCAGTTTTGACCAACTGATGCAAAAGCCAATGGAATTGCGTCCGGAAAATCCGGTCAAATTAAACCTGCTCAATGACATGCGTTTTGAGCAAGTGGTTTTCCGGCACAAAACGGCCGCGCAACATTCTATTGATGATATTTCATTTGAAGTAAAAACTGGTGATACGATTGCCTTTGTAGGCCCTTCCGGTTCGGGCAAATCCACATTGGTAAAGTTGTTGGTTGGATTGTACAAACCACTTACGGGCGATATTTATTTTAATGGCATTTCAGCTACATTAATTCGCTATAATGAGCTCAGGCGACAGATTGGCTTTGTAACTCAGGACACTCAGTTATTTGCCGGTACTATCCGTGAGAATCTTCTCTTTGTAAAACCGGAGGCATCGGATGAGGAAATGGTAGAAGCACTACAAAGAGCATCCTGCATTACCTTGATCACCCGCTCCGGCAAAGGCCTTGATACCTTGCTGGGTGAAGGTGGATTAAAATTATCGGGTGGAGAAAAACAGCGGATATCCATTGCCCGGGCACTATTGCGCAATCCAAGGCTATTGATTTTTGATGAAGCCACTTCCGCTTTGGATAGCTTAACGGAAGAAGATATTACACAAACAATCCGTAGCATATCGGCACAGCGGGAGCAGATCACTGTTTTGATTGCGCACCGCTTGTCCACCATCCTACATGCAGATACGATCTATGTTTTGGAGAAAGGAAAAATTGTAGAAAGTGGATCGCACGATGAACTGCTGCAAACGAAGGGATTGTATTATGCCATGTGGCGGCAGCAGATAGGAGAACGAAGAACCTATCATACAAAAAACAGCACTGCGCAATAAATTATATAATCCCGTTTGTGACTTTAAAAGCAATGAGCTCTGTATTATATTCGCGGCACTAAGGTTTACTATATTTTATGCCTGTTGAATATGGATTGCTTTTATTGCTTTGTGCCATTTCTTTTTTTGCCGGTTTTGTAGATGCAATAGTAGGCGGCGGAGGATTGATACAAACCCCGGCAGCTTTGGTGCTCATGCCATATTTACCCGTTTCGGTGGTGATAGGGACTTTAAAAATTCCATCCTTTAGCGGTACTTTTTTTGCGGTGCAGCAATACCTAAAAAAAGTAGCCATGAACTGGAAGCTGCTTTCTGTTATTTGCACGGTGGCGTTTTTTGCATCCTTTGCAGGCTCTCAATTATTGACCGTGGTGAGCAATGCTTTTATGAAGCCGGTTTTACTCGTCGTACTTTTTGTGGTAGCTATTTACACCTTTGCTAAAAAGGATTTTGGTCAGCAAAAACTAAAAGAACATTCAAAGGAAAAAGAATTGTGGATAGCCATTTTGATTAGTTTACTCATTGGTTTTTATGATGGCTTTATAGGGCCCGGTGCCGGCAGTTTTTTGATCCTCTCATTTATCGCATTTTTGGGATTCGATTTTTTACATGCTTCCGCTTACACCAAAATGGTAAACCTTGCTACCAACCTGGGTTCTATTACTTTATTTATCATCAAAGGAAAAATCATTTGGATGGTTGCTATCCCCATGGCCATAAGCAATGCAGTGGGCGGCGCTTTGGGTGCCCGTTTGGCTATAAAGAAAGGCAATCGTTTTATAAGAATAATTTTTTTACTTATTGTGCTGGCCACCTTATTCAGATTCTCTTATGATGTATGGTGGAAATAAATATCATTGAAATGCAGGATGATACTGGTGGAGCGTGGTTCTTAAAAACTCACGGTCTAAGTGTGTATAAATTTCTGTAGTGGTGATGCTTTCATGGCCAAGCATTTCTTGTACGGCACGCAGGTCAGCACCACCCTCCACTAAGTGAGTAGCAAATGAATGGCGAAAGGTGTGCGGTGAAATATTCTTAATGATGCCTGCTTTTTTTACCAGGTCTTTTATGATTAAAAATATCATTACTCTCGAAAGCCTTTTGCCTCTTCTGTTTAAAAAAAGAATGTCTTCTTCTCCTTTTTGAATAGCCTGATGCACCCTTATATTTTTTACATAAATGGATACATATTTAATGGCGCTGCTACCAATGGGCACCAACCTTTCTTTGGAGCCTTTGCCCACCACGCGTATAAATTCTACATCAAAAAATAATTGAGACATTTTTAAATTAACAACTTCGCTCACCCGCAGGCCGCAACTATACATCGTTTCAATGATTGCTTTATTGCGAGTTCCTTCCGGCTTGCTCAAGTCAATCTGCGCCAGTATAGATTCTATTTCATCGTAGGTAAGTACATCAGGTAAATGGCGCACTAGCTTTGGTGCTTCTAATAGAGTGGTCGGGTCTTTTGTTGCCACATCTTCCAGCAGGCAATATTTATAAAATGCTTTTATGCCGGAGATAATGCGTGCCTGAGAGGCTTGTGTCATTCCTAATTCTGCAATCCATTTTACAAAGCCTTGCAGATCCACTAACTCTACCTGAGCGGGAGATTTGGAAATGCCGGCATGTACAAAAAATGCGGTAAGTTTTTGGAGGTCGGCCTCATAGGCATCAATAGAATTCGGGGATAAAGATTTCTCTAATCCTAAATAAGATCTAAAGCCTTTCTTATAGGATTCCCACATAAAAAGATTTAAAAAAAGAGGTTAACAAACATTATATAAGCATGCTAATCAAACGGTTTTCATCAAATTTAATTTGATAAATATTTTTAAATAGGAAACCTGTTTTTTATAATATTAATTCTCATTTGCTGCCGGCTACCTTGTCTATTAATTATAGTTTTACTGCCTTCTCCAATTGCTCTGAATTGCCATTTCTTTTCATTACAGCAAAAAGCCGGTTGCGGGTAAAGTTGATAGAATCTATTGTTTCGTGCAGGTTGTTGAAATCAATTTTCTTTAATTCTTCTTTGTAATAAAGCGCTACTTTTTTGCCGGTATTTACATTCACTGCATAAATGGCGCTGTAGTCGCAATAAGCACGAATGCTATCATCCACCACATATTTTTTATCGAAAGAATTTAAGGCACTTGTGTATTTTTTAATGCGGCCTTCATCGCTAAAAAATGCCTGCAGCAAATACCCCCGACCACTGATACAATCATTAAAAGTGATCCACGCAAAAGAAGTATCATTGATCACACAACTAATAGCTGATTTGTTGATGCGAACGGTAGTATCCAAAAGAGAAGCCATTAACATTTTTTGTTTAGATAGCATCTTATCACTGCTCCAGGAAAGGGTATCTGCAACACAATCTTTTTGAGTTAGGCTTACGTATGCATTGTGTTTGCCGGCTCCTGTAAAGTTAAAAGGCTCAGAATTACAGGTCGTATCGCAAAGAGGAACTTTGGCGGTACTGCTGTTGTTTTGGCAAGAGAAACTTAGCAAGCTTACCAAAAATAAAAAAGTAAATAATTTCATGAATATAAAATTGAGTAAAACAAAAATAATTGTTTGTGCACGGTACGAACTAATCTTTTTTTATGATTATTTCATACCAATATTAATAGCAACTTTTTACTGAAAGATTTTAAATTTTCCAGTTCTGTTTTTAATTTCCACACGGCATTACAAATAGACATCCTCGATCAAAAAAAATTGGGGCGGTTCTATTTTATTAAGGTTGATGGCCAATACATCATACTGCACGTGGCGATAGGCGGGGTGCTGAAATAAAAATTCATCTGCCGCATTTTGCAAAAAACGAAACTTCTTTTTAGTGACGGCATCTTCCGGAAAACCAAAAATTGTGGATGACCGGATCTTCACTTCCACGATATGCAATACCTCTCTTTTGGTAGCAATAATATCTATTTCATAATGCGAATAACGCCAGTTGCGGTGCAAAATAGAATATCCATTTTCCACCAAATAATCAACAGCCATTCGCTCTCCGTCTTTCCCCAATTTGATATGGCTTGCCATGCGCTATCTTTAACTCAAAATAAAACTTAATGGCCATTGAACCATCTATATATCCATTAAAAGGCAGGGTGCAACATTATGCCTGGGGTGGATTTGATTATATTCCGCAACTATTGCAACGGCCCAATGAAGAACAAAAAACGTTTGCGGAATATTGGTTGGGAGCGCATCCGGCTCACTCATCTACGGTGCTTGTAGCAGATGTTCCCATTGCTCTTGATCTTTTTATTCATCAATATCCTGCAGCGGTTTTAGGAGAAAAAGTAGCCAAAGAATTTAGAACCTTACCTTACTTGTTAAAGGTTTTGGATGTGCGCCAAATGCTGTCTATACAAGTACATCCCAATAAAGAATCTGCAGTGCTTTGCTATGAAAACGAAAACCGGCAAGGTGTATCACTCTCTGCTCCGCACCGAAATTATAAAGATGCCAACCATAAGCCTGAATTGATGGTGGCCCTTGGAGATTTTTGGTTATTGCATGGATTCAAACCAGCGGAAAAATTGATACAAATTTTGGAAGCCGTGCCGGAATTTACTTCTCTTATTCCCATTTTTGAAAAGGAG
>JBDSBL010000055.1:0-9793 GCA_039921625.1 Chitinophagaceae bacterium | reverse complement strand
GAGCAAACCTTCCACATCAATATCAGCATACACCGGGCAATGATCACTGTGTTTTATTAAAGGAAAAATATCTGCATCTTTAATGCGTTTCTTAAGCGGCGTTGTCGCGCTAATGTAATCAATACGCCAACCTTTATTTTCAACCCGCAAACTTGGGAAGCGCTGGCTCCACCAGGAGTAGCGGTGTGGTTCCGGGTGATGCTCCCTAAAAGTATCTAACCAACCATTGCTGTACAATTTATCCATCCAGGCCCGCTCTTCTGGCAAGAAGCCCGACATCTTTTTGTTGCGTACCGGATCATGAATGTCCAATTCAGTATGCGCAATATTGTAATCGCCACAAAGCACGATGTGGGGATGCTTTTTTCGTAAGGCCTGCAGATAAATGTAAAATTCTTCCAGCCATTGGTACTTATAAGTTTGGCGGGCTTCGCCCGATGTGCCTGAAGGAAAATACGCATTGATTAATTTTAGTTTTCCAAAATCAAGTTGCATCACTCTTCCTTCATCATCACTTACCTGATGGCCGGTACCGCATTGCATTTTGTCGGGTTCTATTTTAGTAAAAATAGTTACCCCGCTATAGCCTTTTTTTTGAGCACAAAACCAATGATCTTTATATCCAAGATCTGTAAATACTTTACTCTCCACGTCTGATTGTTGTGCCTTGTTTTCCTGAATACAAATGACATCGGCAGGGTGAGTTTGCAACCATTCAGCAAAGCCTTTTTTCAGCGCTGCTCTTAGCCCATTTACATTGTAGCTAATGATCTTCATAGGTTAAAATTAAGAAATGAAAAGGGACAGGTATCAAATGATGTAGTACCATTTAGTATGTGCCTTTATTGGAGTGGGTATAATAAATTTGGTTGGCGCCAATCTAAATCATTGTAACTACAGGCATGTTTAGCCACCATTTTTGGAAGGCATTGTTCTACATTTTTTATCACGTCTTTGCTCTACTTTTAATTGTATAAATAAAGGCATGAACAAAAAAGATCCTATTATTCCATCCAAGGAGCACGTGTATTTGGAGGGGCCTAAAAGCAGGCTTTATGAATTGAAATTTGCCTGGCAGGTATTTACTCAATTTATCAAAGGATTCCGAACGTTTCACTTTGTAGGCCCGTGCATTTCTGTATTTGGTTCTGCCCGATTTAAAGAAGCCCATCGCTATTATGACTGTGCCCGAGAGTTTGGTAAATGCATTGCTGATATTGGTTTTACTACCATGACGGGTGGTGGCCCCGGTATCATGGAAGCAGCCAACAGAGGTGCATTTGAAAATGGAGGCATGTCCGTAGGTTGTAATATAAAATTGCCATTTGAGCAGGTACATAATAGTTATATGCAAAAGTGGGTAACGTTCGATCACTTCTTTGTGCGAAAGACCATTATGATCAAATATTCCTATGCTTTTATCATAATGCCTGGAGGCTTTGGTACGATGGATGAACTATTTGAAACCTTAACCCTGGTGCAAACAAAAACCATTAATGGATTTCCCGTAGTGTTGTTCGGCAAAGAATATTACGAACCCTTAATGCAGGTGCTCCACCAAATGACGGAGGAAAAAACTATTTCGGAAGAAGACCTTTCTCTGGTACTACTTACGGATGATGTAGGGGAAGCCATGGAGCATATCAAACGATACATTCAACAAAATTATCAAATTAAAAAAGTAAAAAGAGAAGCAATGCTGCTGGAGCGTTGACGAATAGCTTTCCTCTTTTCACTTTTCCTTCTTTATCCCTTGTATCCACTTGCCCTACTTTTGTGTCATGAAAATTGAGGCAATTATTTTTGACCTTGGAAATGTATTGATAGACTGGAATCCCAATTATGTATTTGATCAAATGTTCACGGATAGGGATCAGAAAAAATACTTTTTTGAAAATGTGTGTACCATGGATTGGAACGAACAGCAGGATGCCGGAAGATCTATTGCAACAGCCACCCACGAATTAATACAAAAGCACCCTGATTGGAAAAAGTACATTGAAGCCTATTATGGAAGATGGACCGAGATGCTCGGCGGACCCATACCGGATTCTGTCGCTATTTTAAAAAGCCTAAAAGAAGAAGGCAAGTATAAACTTTATGCACTTACCAACTGGAGCGCAGAGTTGTTTCCTATAGCGCTGCAACGATATCCTTTCTTGCAATGGTTTGACGGAAGAGTAGTGAGTGGGGAAGAAAAAATGCGAAAACCCTTTCCACAATTTTACCAACTTATCTTAAACAGGTATCACTTGCTTCCGCAACAAACTTTATTTATTGATGATAGTTTGCGCAATATAAAAGCGGCGCAGGAGTTGGGCATACAGTGCATTCATTTTCAATCTCCGGGCGGGCTGAAAGAAGCGCTTTTAGAGCTTTATATTTTACCTTAACAACAATGTATATGCTTTTATTTTTCCGTACGATGAGGTTTCTTTTTTGTGCTTATTAATTTATTTTACTTAAGAAAAATGCGAAGTGTAACCTTGTGTTTATTGAGAGATAGGTCCATTTTATTTTCATTGCTTTAATTGTGTAATTTTTTTCATTTCATTATTATTTATAACTCCATTTCATGCGGTTTCTTCTTTTGACTTTTATAGTAGTTAGTTTTTCCTCTTGTTATCTTTTTCGGGCTTACAAAATGCGCCACTTAAGATTGGAAGATTATGATAAAGTGCCTACTGTTTCCATCCTTCAATCGGCGGTGCCATTTCAGTATATAAATGCGGCGGAGGCAGCAGAAAATAAAGACCTTGCTGCCTACCTGGATAGCAATTTGGCTAAATCCTTAACAGCTGCATTTCTAGTGATAAGAAACGACAGCATCCTTTATGAGCGCTACTTTGATGGTTTTAGCCGCCAGTCGTTACTGCCTTCTTTTTCAGTCGCCAAATCGTTTGTTGGCACCTTGATGGGCATTGCTATACAGGAAGGAATTATAAAATCAACATCCGAACCTATTACTACCTACCTGCCAGAGCTGATGAAAAGGGATCCTTCTTTTTCCAAAATTACAATACAGCATTTGTTGGATATGCGCAGCGGGCTGAAATGGAATGAAGGGGTTTATAATTTGAAAGATGATGCTATTAAACTGGGGTTTCGCCCCAATGTACTAAAGCATACCTTAAAACTTAATATAGCAGGAGAGCCGGGTAAAATTTTCAAGTATCAAAGTATCAATACCGAATTATTAGCGCTGATAATAGAAAGAGCCTCCGGCAAAAAAGTAAGTGCCTACCTGCAGGAAAAGCTGTGGCAACCTTTGGGTGCTGAGTCAGGCGCCACCTGGAGTGTAGACAGCAAAAAAAGAAAGCAGGAGATTGCTTTTGCCGGCCTCAATGCTACTGCCCGCGACTTTGCCAAAATCGGAACACTCTACCTTCATAATGGCGTTTGGAACAACCACCAAATTTTAAGTAATGAGTGGATAGAAGCAGTGGCCGATAGAAACCATTTGTACCAAAGCGGAGGCTATAAAAATCAATGGTGGAGCAAAAATTTATACCGTTCCTTTTCCGATTCGTCTGCAGCAGTAAAGTTTAAAAATGCAAACGCTTATTCAGGGCTTGTTCGCAAGCAAGGAAGCAGTTACCGTGTAGGGTATCAAACAGAAGCATTCAGTGCTCAGGGATTGCTGAATCAGGTTATTTATATTAACCCGAAAAATAAGGTTGTGATCGTACGGCTTGGGCACAATTGGTACCATCCCACTATGTACACCGATGGATTTATTTATTCTTTAGGAGATCGTTTGTAAATACAAGAGTACGTAGCTTGGTTTGGTAACCAAGAGATGGTACTTTGGCTCCAATGCCAGACCCTGAGAAAAGTGAACCGGAACGGGAAGAAGCGCTTCTTTTCCCACTGCCGGTGCATGCTGTGGATGAAGCCTCGTCCGATCAACGGTTTATAAATTTTTTAATCGATAACATACTCATGCAATATGGTATGGCTGCCTTTTCTGCATCCATACTCGCTGCGGCCATTGGTTACTTTTCTCCCGGTGCGGCAAACCAGCTTTTTGGTGCCGACAATAAAGCAAATTATCTGTTTACTTTTTACCTTATTTACTCTTTTAACCACCTTCTTTATTACCCGGTTTGCGAGAAATTTTGCAACGGAAGAACGGTAGGCAAATGGATCACCGGTACGCGGGCAGTTCGTAAAGACGGTACTGCATTAACGCTACGTAATGCCATGTTGCGATGCCTTTTCCGCGTTATTCCATTGGAGCCCTTTAGTGCGCTCAGTGGTGTGCCCTGGCATGATGCATGGACGAAGACGATAGTTATTAAAACAAGGTAACCTACTCCAATGCAGGACTCAACCATCGTTCTGCTTCTACTAAAGTCATCCCTTTACGCACTGCGTAATTTTCCAACTGATCGCGGCCAATTTTTCCCAATCCAAAATAATGGCTTTTAGGATGTGCCATGTACCAACCGCAAACGGCTGCCGGTGGGTTCATAGCAAGGCTTTCCGTCAATTCAATACCTGCATTTTCGGGGGCTTGGAGGAGCGAAAATAATTTCCACTTTTCAGTATGATCCGGGCAGGCAGGGTAGCCGGGAGCTGGTCTTATGCCATTGTATTCTTCGCGGATCAATTGTTGGTTGGTTAAGGTTTCTTCTTTTTCATAACCCCAATGTTCTGTACGCACTTCTTTGTGCAGGCATTCTGCAAAAGCTTCTACCAGACGGTCTGCTAATATCTGCACCATTATTTTATTGTATTCATCATGGTCAGCAGCAAAGCGGTCAATGTGCTGCCGGGCACCGTGCACACTTACTGCAAAAGCTCCAACATAATCCGTTTTGTGACCTGCTGCATCCGGCCCTTCCAATTGCGAAAGGCTGGCAGCTGGCATTATAAAATCTGCAAGAGAGAAGTTTGGTTGCCCTGCTGCTTTTTTCATTTGCTGACGCAAAAATTGCAGCTGTACCTCTCCGCTATTTGTTTGCAGGGTCACGGTATCTGCATTGTTGCTTATGGCAGGCCAAAAGCCAATAACTCCATTGGCAGTAAACCATTTTTCAGCAATAATTTGTTCCAATAATTTTTGTGCATCCTTGTAAAGACGAGTAGCTTCCACACCAAAAATTTTATCTTCTAATACTTCCGGAAACCGACCCGGCATTTCCCAACCAATAAAAAAAGGACCCCAATCTATAAAGGCAGCAATGGTACCGAGGTCGTAGGCTTTGAATACTTTTACTCCATCCACTTTTGGCTTGGTGGGAGTGTAATTGTTCCAATCCAAGTATTCTTTTATCACCACCGCTTCGCTGTAGGGTATGAGCGTTTTATATTTTTGCTTGTTTAAAAATTGATCGCGAACGTGGTTGTATTCTTTTTCAATGCCTTGCAGAAAGGTACCCTTTTGTTCTTTGTTTAATAAGTTGCTCACTACCGTTACACTGCGGGAAGCATCCAGCACATGCACCACACCGCCATCATATTGCTGCGCAATTTTTACTGCCGTATGGGTGCGTGAGGTAGTAGCACCACCTATTAAAAGAGGCTGTTTCATATTACGGCGTTTCATTTCGCGGGCCACATGCACCATCTCGTCAAGCGATGGAGTAATAAGACCGCTGAGGCCAACAATATCTACTTTTTCCTGTACCGCTGTTTCTAATATTTTGTCTGCAGATACCATCACGCCCAGGTCTACAATATCATAACCATTGCAACCAAGCACCACGCCCACAATGTTTTTACCAATGTCATGCACATCACCTTTCACTGTGGCCAATAATACTTTAGGAGGGGCTGCGGATTCTTCGTTTACCGTGCCGGCAGCAAGGTGTGCCGCCTTTCGTTCTTCTTTTTCTGCTTCAATAAATGGAGTCAATATGGCTACTGATTTTTTCATGACGCGGGCACTTTTTACTACCTGCGGCAGAAACATTTTGCCACTGCCAAAGAGGTCGCCTACCACATCCATACCTGCCATCAGCGGTCCTTCAATTACATCCAAGGGCTTTGGATATTTTTGGCGGGCTTCTTCAGTATCGGCATCTATAAAATCAGTGATCCCATTTACCAGGGCATGTTTCAAACGTTCTTCCACTGCGGTTTGCCGCCAGCTGTCATCTTTTTTTACTTCTTCTCTACCTTTTGCTTTTACTGTTTCGGCAAAGTTCACCAGTCGTTCTGTTGCATCAGGGCGGCGGTTTAGGATCACGTCTTCACAAAGTTCTTTTAGTTGTGGTTCAATAGTATCATACACCACCATTTGCCCGGCGTTTACAATACCCATATCCATTCCCGCTTTGATGGCGTGCAACAAAAAAACAGCGTGTATCGCTTCCCGCACATGGTCATTGCCACGAAAGGAAAATGATACATTGGAAACACCACCGCTTATTTTTGTCAGCGGCATTTTTTGTTTGATCTGGTAGATGGCTTCTATAAAATCTACTGCATAATTATTATGTTCTTCAATGCCGGTGGCAATAGCAAAAATGTTGGGATCAAAGATGATATCCTGCGGATCGAATCCAACTTTCTCTGTAAGAATTTTATAAGCTCTTTCCGATATAGTTACTTTCTTCTCCAGTGTATCTGCCTGTCCGGCCTCATCAAACGCCATTACAATCACAGAAGCTCCATAGCTCTGGCAAATGACAGCTTGTTCTATAAATTTTTCTTCTCCTTCCTTTAATGAAATAGAATTGACAATGCACTTTCCCTGCACACATTTTAACCCGGCTTCAATGATCTCAAACTTAGAGCTGTCGATCATAATAGGAATCTTAGCAATATCCGGCTCGGCCTGCACCAGGTTTAAAAAAGTGGTCATGGCAACCACTCCATCCAGAAGGGCATCGTCCATATTCACATCTAATATTTGTGCTCCATTTTCCACCTGCTGCCGGGCTACACTTAGTGCTTCTTCATATTGATTATTGCGAACAAGGCGGGCAAATTTTTTGGATCCCGTTACATTGGTTCGCTCCCCTACATTTACAAAATTAGATTCCGGGCGCACTGTGAGCGGCTCCAAACCGGAAAGTCGTAAGTATGGTTTGATCTTGTTCATTTTCAAAATTTATAAATGCATTGGAAGAAAAAATAAAATAGGTAAAAGTGAATTCGGATTGCCTAATTTTTTCCCCGATTCCTAATCTTATTTTTTTACTTATTTTTTTCTGATTAGGCAATTTCTACTACCGGCAGTTCTCTTGGTTTTAAGCCTTTTACATGTGCCGCCATGCTGCGGATATGCTCTGGAGTAGTGCCGCAGCAGCCACCTACAATATTTACAAATCCTTCCTTTGCCCAGTCCTCAATAAAATGAGCGGTGTCTTCTGGTTCTTCATCATATTCTCCCATTGTATTCGGTAGTCCTGCATTGGGATAGGCTGATGTGTAGCAAGTAGCGATCGTACTTAATTCTTCTATGTGTGGGCGCATTTCTTTGGCACCCAACGCACAATTTAACCCGATGCTTAATGGCCTTGCATGCATTACTGAGGTGTAAAAAGCTTCTAATGTTTGGCCGCTCAAAGTACGGCCGGAGGCATCCGTGATGGTGCCACTGATCATGATGGGCAGTTCTTCTTTTTTTAGGTCGCGAAAATATTTTTTAATGGCAAAAATGGCTGCCTTTGCATTGAGGGTATCAAAAATAGTTTCAATTAAAAGCAAGTCTACACCGCCAGCTACAAGCCCCTCCACCTGCTCGTAATAAGCAGCTACCGCACCATCAAAAGATAAAGCACGGTAACCCGGATTGTTTACATCCGGTGATAGGGAAAGGGTTTTATTCATTGGTCCGATAGCGCCGGCAACAAATTTTTGCTCTCCGGAGCCTACTTCTGAGGCTGCCTGTTTGGCTATTTTAGCCGCGGCTACATTGATCTCATAAGCAAGGTCCTGCATGCCATAATCAGCTAGGGAAACCCGCTGCGCATTGAAGGTGTTGGTTTCTATAATATCCGCACCGGCATCCAAGTATTTGCTGTGTATCTCCCGGATGATATCGGGCTGCGTAAGAGACAATAGGTCGTTGTTTCCTTTTACATCTGAGGGCCAGTCTTTGAACCGCTCCCCGCGGTAATCTTCTTCAGAAAGTTTGTAACGCTGTATCATAGTGCCCATGGCGCCATCAATAATAAGTATTCTGTGCTGAAGCAATTCTTGAATGGTGGTCATTCTAAAATAATTAAGTAGCGGCTGCTTCAAAAAAGGGAAAGGAGAGCTTTCAGGCAACTTTCAAAGCTGCTTCTTGATCGGGCACGTAGAATGGAGCGTCGCAACAGAAGCTTTATAGTAATTCTGTAGCCTGCTTCAAAAAAGTAATCAAACTTATAAACGGTGGGAAACTGGAAGAAGGAGTTTCTTTGCGTTTATTAGTTCTGTTACCCTTTCAGGTGTTGGCCGAACAATAAACAAATCCGCCGGTGAGCTGCAAAAGTAAGTAAAAAAGTGTAGGAAGGTTTTTACTTGGAGGAAACATAATTTTCTACCGGTAAGCGGTTTTGTAAGCTTCTGGCTAAGGTCATTTCATCTGCATATTCCAGCTCGCCGCCAAAGGCAATGCCGCGTGATATGGTGGTAATGCGAACCTCGCGTCCTTGCAGTCTTTTTTGAATATAGTAGATCGTAGTATCGCCTTGTATGGTGGGGCTCAAGGCAAAGATCACTTCGGTTGTTTCTTCTTTTTGCACCCGCATTATAAGGTTGTCAATATTTAATTGGGAAGGGCCGATGCCATCAAGCGGTGAGATGACCCCACCAAGCACATGGTAGGTGCCATTGAATTGTTGGGTGCTTTCCAGGGCTATTACATCACGAATGTTTTCTACCACACATATTACATCTTGCTTGCGCATGGAGTTGGAACATATAGAGCAAATGTCTGCATCGGCTACATTGTGGCAGCGTTGGCAAAATTTTATTTCGGTACGCATCCGGGCCATTACATCACTAAAATGCTGTACTTCACCCGCCTCCTGCCGCAGCAGGTGAAGCACCAAACGCAGGGCTGTTTTTTTACCAATCCCGGGTAATTTGGCAAACTCGTTTACAGCTGTTTCTAGCAGGGCAGAAGAAAATTGCATAAGGGGCAAATTTACACTAAAACAGGGTTATAAAAGTGTTAGAAAATTTTTTACAGTGCAAGGTCGAAATCGTTGTCTGATGCGGCTTTCACCGTTATTTTTCGGGAAATAGGACGCACCATCTCCGGTTGCAAACGCTGGCCAAAAAATTGTCCTGCGTCCCACTTTCCGTTCCGGTTACGATCGTACAAAATACGCAGGTCATAATCGCCTGGAAGAAATAAGGTTTGGGCCACGCGGCCATTAATTAATGGAGCAGCAAATACCACTACCTCGTTTTGAATAAATTGCAATACGGGATGCTGCGCCGTGTCTGCATTGTGTATGCGAATGTTCAGCGCACCATAATCTGTACCCTTTTTGGTAGTAAAGAAAAGGGTGTCTGTTTTTAATAATTTACGACCGAGTGTATCTTCTGCAAAGTCTTTGTCCAACACCAAATTATACTTCGTACCGGGCTTCCAAACGGTGTATAAAGTAAGTTGCTTTTTGGCTGAATCTAATGCCAGCCTATAAAGGGCTTTAGTAAATACGCTGTCTGTAGACAGGGTCATTTTGGTAGTGTCCAGAGATCGCAGGGGCTGATCAAAATTTACTTTAAATGAGTCCAGCAAATTTTGCTGGTTGGCGGCAAGGTTGGTAGTGAATCTGAGGCGGCGGTCGGCATTATTATTTTTAGAAATGAAAGGTGATGAATTGATGGAAGGCACCGCTTGCTC
>JBDSBL010000054.1:0-4115 GCA_039921625.1 Chitinophagaceae bacterium | reverse complement strand
AAATAATTTAAAAGTTTAGAGCTTACATCATCGCCAATATTTTGCTGTGCTTCTTCGGTAGAGCCTCCAATGTGCGGGGTCAATAATACATTGGGTAAATTTTGCAAAGGTGTGGAAAATGGGTCTCCATTTTTCTCCGGTTCCACCGGAAAAACATCAAGTGCGGCGCCACTTACAAGCCCATTTTGCATGGCCTCTTTCAATGCATTTAACTCTATCACCTGGCCTCTTGCATAATTAATAATAATGGATTCTTTTTTACAAAACTTGAGATTGGCCTTGCTTAAAAGATGTTTTGTTTCTGGAGTTTCGGGCACGTGAAGGGTCACTAAGTCGGCACCTTTCAATACTTCTTTTATAGAGTTTTTTGCTACGGCATTACCAAGGGGCAGCTTTCTTTCTATATCATAAAAAATGATTTTCATTCCAAGCGCTTCTGCCAACACACTCACCTGTGATCCAATATTTCCATAGCCAATAATTCCTAAGGTTTTGCCTCGTAACTCATAGCTGCCACTCGATTCTTTTAACCAGGTGCCGTTGTGTGCTGCTTTATTTTTGTCAGGTATACGGCGAATAAGCATGATGGCGGCCCCTATCACCAATTCAGCCACAGAACGGGTGTTGGAATACGGAGCATTAAAAACAGCCACTCCGTTCTCCGTGGCACTATCTAAGTTTACCTGGTTCACGCCAATGCAAAAGCATCCGATTGATTGTAATTTTTGCGCAGCGGCTAATACCTTGGAAGTTACTTTTGTTTTTGAGCGAATGCCAAGTACGTGCACTTCTTTTATTGCCTCTATCAATTCCGCTTCTGTAAGTGCTTTATCCAGTCTGATAATATCTGTATAACCAAGATTTTTAAAATTGTCTGCTGCTGCCTTGCTGATGTTTTCCAGTAAAAGAATTTTGATCTTGTCTTTTGGATAACTGGTTTTTACATTGTCCATTTTACAAATATGCATTATAAGGGTTGCACCTACACCACATTTTTTGGGATTTGTTTTTCAAATAGTACGAACGGAAATATTAATACTACTATACATTTGTAAAAATCTTTTGCCTTGAAAACTATCCTTGGATTATTATTTATTCCTCTGCTATGGAGCTGCAACGCAACAGCTAAAAAAGAACAAAAAAAGAAAGCAGATTCCGTTAGTTATTTACCTACCAATTCGGTACAACTTACCCCTCAGGAAAAAGAGCATTACCACAACTTGGTCTCTAACTTTTTGGACAGTACATTACTTCGTCAGCGGTTCAATGGAGAAATATTGGTGGCAAAAAATGGCGAGGTTATTTACGAGAAATATATAGGTTATAAAAACCTGAAAACAAAGGACACATTAACTCCACAAACTTCTTTTCAAATAGCATCTACTTCCAAAACCCTTACCAGTGCGGCTACATTGCAATTGATACAAGAAGGAAAGCTAAAATTAGACACGAAGGTGTCAGATATTATTCCCGGGTTTCCTTTTACAGATATTACCGTTAAAAACTTGCTGAGCCAGCGAAGCGGCCTTCCGGAATATTTATACTTTTTTGAAAAAGGAGGCTGGCAGCGCAACAAAATGGCTACCAATAATGATGTAATTACGGCATTAACTACGTGGGAACTTCCCCGCGCATTTAATCCAAATCGTCATTTTGATTATTGCAATACCAACTTTGTTTTACTTGCTTCCATCATTGAAAAAGTGACCGGCCTTCCTTATCCTGTGTACATGCGGTTGCATGTGTTTGAGCCCTTAGGAATGAGCAACACCTTTGTGGCTACTGCTCCAGATACTGCCAACCTTACACAATCTTTCGATGGTTTTGGAAAGCAATGGGCACTGGATTTTAGTGATGGAGCTTACGGCGATAAAAATATTTATTCCACCCCCCGCGATCTTTTGAAATGGGATCAGGCCTTGTACAGCGGAAAATTCATTGCCCAAAATTTAATAGACTCTGCTTTTACACCCTATAGTAATGAAAAGCCGTCCATGCATAATTATGGCCTTGGTTGGCGCATGCTATTATTACCTAATGGAAAAAAAGTAATCTACCATAATGGCCGCTGGCATGGATTTAATTCTGCCTTCGCCCGGTTGGTAGATGAAAAAGTAACCATCATAATTTTAAGCAACAAATTCAATAAGAATGTTTATTTCGTAGCCCGAAAAATGTATGATCTTTTTGGTAAATATGATGGCAAGCAAGAGGAAGGCTTAGAGTAAATTTGTTGTAAATATTTACTTTGAAAATTTTCAACGCAGCGCAGATCAGGGCGTGGGATGAATATACCATTACCAACGAACCCATCTCCCCGTTAGAATTGATGGAACGAGCTGCGGAGCAATGCGTGACCTGGATTTTAAAAGAAGAATACAGCGGAAAACCATTTGCCATTTTATGTGGTACAGGCAATAATGGTGGCGATGGTTTAGCAATAGCTCGATTGCTAATGCAAAAAAATTACGAAGTCACTGTTTATATTTTAGAATCTGAAAAGCCCGGTAGTGCTCAATTTGAAGCCAACCTTCAGCGGCTTTACAATTTAAATGCAAACCTGGAATTCATTGAAAATGAAACCCAACTCCCCTATTTATCAAATGATACTATTGTAATAGATGCCCTCTTTGGCACGGGTCTCAGACAATCATTAAGCGGTTTAGCTGCTACGCTTGTAGATAAATTAAATGCCCAAAATCTCATCACCATTTCTATAGACCTACCCTCGGGTATGTTTCCAGATCAATCTTCTAATGGTAATGTGGTAATAAAAGCTACCCATACACTCACCTTTCAGGTTTATAAACTGGCTCTTCTTATTGCAGAAAATGCTCACTTCTTTGGCGATGTGCATCTTATGGATATTCAATTACACCCTGACTATCCGAAATCTCAGGAAACGACCCTTCAATTAGTAGAACAATCATTCATTAAATCTATTTATAAAAAAAGGACTGCATTTTCACATAAAGGAAAATATGGGCACTGTCTGATTGTTGCGGGCAGCTATGGTAAAATAGGTGCGGCTGTTTTAGCAACTTCTGCTTGCTTGCGCTCTGGTTCCGGCCTCGTCACTACATTTTTACCAAGGTGCGGTTATGCTATTTTGCAGTTAGCATTGCCGGAGGCTATGGTGCTTGCGGATGATAATCAAAACTTACTTTCCACGGTACCTGAACTTACTAATTTTGATGCGCTTGCCATCGGTCCGGGCACGGGCACAGCATTGCCTACGCAAAAAGTAGTTGCAGATATAGTCACCAATTTTACGAAACCAATGGTGATAGATGCGGACGGTTTAAATTGCCTTGCCCTACAACCCTACCTTTTAACGCAACTCAATCCCTTTACCATACTTACACCACACCCCAAAGAATTTGACCGGCTTTTTGGAGAACAGAAAAATGATTTTGACCGCATGGAATTGGCGCTTCAAAAGGCCAAGGAACTTAATGTAATTATTGTATTAAAAGGACATCATACCCTGATAGCTACTCCATCAGGAAAAGGTTTTGTAAATAATACCGGCAATGCCGGATTGGCAAAAGGCGGTACGGGAGATGTCTTAACTGGTTTGATTGCTTCTCTAATAGGGCAAAATTATAGTACGGTGGATGCGGCAATTGTAGCAGTATATCTGCATGGTGTAGCCGCTGATTTTGCGGCATTAAAAATAGGTCAGGAAGCAATGACTTCTTCTGATGTAGTCTTTCATTTTGCTTCAGCCTTCCGCACTTTAAATGAAGATAAATAAGGTGCGAAATCTAAAATACGGCACGGATGAATTACCTCCTATTACTAAATATTTAATTTTTTTAAGAGCTATTTCATCTTAATTACCGGGGTGGACAAAATGAAGTTCAACCCCTATCTTTGCCGTCCGTTAAAATTTAACAAATAACATATATGAATTCTTACGTGTACTTAGTCCCGGTAATGGGAGTGATTGGTTTATTATATACTCTTTGGAAGTATAATTGGGTAAGCCGGCAAGATGCAGGCACAGACCGGATGAAAGAAATAAGCAATTACATCAGCGAAGGTGCCATGGCTTTTTTGAAAGCAGAATGGAAAATATTGGGCTACTTCGTAATTATAGTAATCATTTTATT
>JBDSBL010000053.1:0-3205 GCA_039921625.1 Chitinophagaceae bacterium | reverse complement strand
TTAAAATATGACCTAACCATCCAATTTGCACGCTATGTAGCCATGAACCAAGGGCAGCTTACTTTTCCATTTAAGCGGTACCAAATACAACCTGTATGGCGGGCCGATAGGCCGCAACGTGGCCGCTATCGCGAGTTTTATCAATGCGATGCGGACGTGGTGGGTAGTAATTCCCTGATCAATGAAGTAGAGTTGGTCCATATTTATTATGAGGCATTCAACCGCTTAGGTTTATCAGATTATGATTTAAGAATGAACAGCCGGAAGCTATTAACTGCCTTGGCCGAAAAAAGCGGTGGCATTGATAGAATGATGGATATTACCATCGCTATTGACAAGTTGGATAAGATAGGTTTGGAAGAAGTAAAAAATGAATTGCAACAAAAAAACCTAAGCGTTGAGCAAGTTTCTATTGTTGAAAAATACCTAAACATACAGGGTAGTACCAGTGAAAAATTAGGACAGCTTACTGCATTTTTTTCCGATTCAGAAACGGGTAAAGAAGGTATAGAGGAAATTAATTTTGTACTTTCTGCAGTAACCTCTTTTACGCCAACAGCTAACTTATCACTTGATGTCACGCTTGCTCGCGGATTAAATTATTATACCGGAATTATTTTTGAAGCTAAGGCTCCTTCGCAGGTAAAGATTGGTTCCATTGGTGGTGGTGGCCGTTATGATGACCTCACCGGTTTGTTTGGCGTACCCAACATTCCGGGTGTTGGTATATCTTTTGGCGTAGACCGGATTTATGATGTATTGGAAGAATTAATATTATTTCCTGAAAAAGTATCCGGAGGAACAGAGGTTTTGTTTTTCAATTTGGGTGAAGCGGAAAGTAAAAAGGCATATTCAATAATGCAAGATCTTAGGAGTACTGGCATTGCTGCAGAAATCTTTCACGAAGAGGCTAAAATGGATAAACAATTCAAATATGCTGAAAAAAGGAACATTTCTTATGTAGTGATCATTGGTTCCAATGAGCTATCCTTGGGCATGGCTACAATTAAAAACATTAAAACCGGAGAGCAAAACAAAATTGCTTTTGACCAAATCGACAACTTCAAAAAATTCCTTACAAAACAGAACTGAAAAAATTATTTACCCCGATTACTGCACCATACATCATCGGTGGTAATTAGTGTCTTTAATTAAAAAATTATTTAATTACAAAGCTCAAAAATAATACTGGCACCCTGCCCAACTCCCACGCACATAGTAGCCAAACCATATTTACTACCTCTGCGCTTCATTTCGTGCACCAGCGTGGTAGAAAGCCGTACACCACTCGCTCCTAGTGGATGACCTAAAGCAATGGCCCCGCCATTTACATTCACTTTGGCTTTATCCAAACCAAGATCGTGGATGCAGGCAAGTGCCTGCGATGCGAATGCTTCATTCAATTCTACGAGGTCTATATTGGCAATAGATAAACTTGCCCTCCGCAACGCTTTTTGCGTAGCTGGTACCGGCCCCATGCCCATAATTGAAGGATCTACTCCAGCTACTGCCATTGATATCACCTTTGCCATTGGTGTTAACCCCCATTTCTTTACAGCCGCTTCGCTGGCTAATAGCATAGCCGCAGCACCATCATTGAGCCCAGCTGCATTTCCGGCAGTTACTGTTCCTTCTTTTACAAATGCCGGCTTTAATGAATTCAATTTTTCAATCGTGGACTTGCGGGGATGTTCATCATTTTCCACCCACATTTTAATTCCTTTTTCACCCACCGTTTCTACGGGAACAATCTCGTCTTTCCATTTGTTTGCCTCTAATGCTGCAAAATATTTCTCTTGCGAATTAATGGCAAAATCATCCTGTGCTTCACGGCTGATGTTCCATTGCCTGGCTACATTTTCTCCTGTCTCTCCCATTGAGAAAGGATAATGCACGTCTTTCAATTTATGGTTTACAAACCTCCAACCTAATGTAGTATCATATATTTCTGCTGTTCTTTGAAATGGTGTGGTGGCTTTGGGCATCACAAACGGCGCCCGGCTCATACTTTCCACGCCACAGGCTATTATCAGCTCTGCATCTCCACATTCTATTTGCCTTGCACCATCCATTATTGCCTGCAGTCCGGAAGCACACAATCTATTGACCGTATTGCCTGGAACAGTAACCGGAAGGCCTGCTAAAAGTGCTGCCATTCGGGCCACATTTCGGTTGTCTTCACCCGCCTGGTTAGCAGCACCGGCAATAACATCCTCTATACACGACACATCTATTCCTTTATTGCGAAGCAATAATTCGCGGATCACATGAGCCAAAAGATCATCAGGCCGGACAGTGCTTAAAGCGCCACCAAATTTTCCAATAGGCGTGCGTACTGCATCGATTACATAAACGTTTGTCATTTTATTTTTTTATAACTAATGCTTTTACTCTTAATTGGTTAAAAGAAAAAGCAACCGATTAAGGTTGCAAAATAAAGGGAAGAAATAATATTTGCTGCACCCTTTCTATTTCCGAGGCGCTATAAAATACCGGTTTCTATCTATAAAAGCAGTAGGATTTGCTTCCTTGGTACCATCTAAAACCATATTAGCAACTTCCACATGAATGGATACTATTTTACCTGATTTATCCCGAATAAAATACATCAATCCAGTTTGTTCGTTAATGCTAAAAGTATCTTTTGCCATCTTCGTCAGCTCGGCAGAGCCTATGGTAGCTGTAGCATACAATACATTATCCTGAAGAGAGATTTCTACCGAAGGCACCGCGCTACCTTCTTTAAATTTATAAACTCCTTTGTATTCAGCCAGGCTTGAGTCTTGTTGTGCTTGCGCAAAACAAAAGGAACCGAGAAGAAGAAATAATAAAGAAAGTGACTTGCTCATGTAATAATTTTTATAATTAAATATACAGGAAACTACCACGCAAACCAGTTAATTAACTACCAGAAAGAAGAAGTTGATTTAACAAAGAAAGTAGGCTGATCATTTTATCTTTGCCGCATGTTAGTAGGGACGCAGAAAAACATACGCAGCCTGTCTTTAAAAGAATTAGAAGACTTTTTTGAAACTATTGGTGAAAAGGCTTTCCGGGTAAAGCAGGTTTGGGAATGGCTGTGGCAAAAAGGTGCCCGCAGTTTTGCCGATATGACCAACCTAAGCAAGGAATTGCGTCAGAAGTTAGGAGACAATTTCACTTTCCCATCCCTTATAATTGACGAAACACAAAAGAGTGCGGACGG
>JBDSBL010000052.1:0-12001 GCA_039921625.1 Chitinophagaceae bacterium | reverse complement strand
AAATTATAAGTAGAAATCTTGTTATTACTACTTAAACAGGAAGCAACAATTATTTATAAAGAAATTCCATTTTAATCATTTAGGTAAAACATCATTTATGACTCCTGTATTTTTTTTCTAAATCCTTTACATAAGCAATGGAAGCCTTTGAAAACACAGGTGGATTTTTTCTATCGTGGCGGGCGGCTTTGTTGTATAAATAAAAGAAATAAAATGGATCATCTATATGGTGCAGCATCTTTTTTTTATATCCATTTCTTACTATGATATCCGCCATGTAATACCCGGGACAATGCCCGCTAGTATGGCGAATTAAATTGCGGTACTCTTTTTCCGTTTTGAATAATTTTCCCTTTGAATGGGTCATTTCTAACAAACTGGAATCAACTTGCCTGATGATGCTGTCTGCCTGAAACAGTTCAAATTCGCTTAGCTGAAATTCCATAGGCAATTCAGCTTCCCGTGCCAGCAGCCATGTTTTATCCACCATATCTGCGGTCCCTTCATTCAATACCACATTTAAAAAATAAAGTATTCCCTTTTCACTTTCAGCGCTATTAAAAGCCCTGTTGCCTCCTCTTAATACATGATGCATTTCATGACCAATAATAATTCCTTCTTTTATTTTTTCTTCGTTGTAAAGCATCCACAAAGTAGCTATTACTATTCCATCACCCGCTATTGCATCATTTTCTATACCTAATAAACTTATGGTCACTGCGGTATCTTTTTTTTGTGCCCTTTTTGGAAGCCATTGCCAGGTATTGGCATATACTTTATCAAGGTAGTTAGGGTCTTTTAATTGTTGAGCGAACTGTTTGAGGGAATCCTCATATTTTTTATAAACGTATACTTTGTAGGTAAGCCAATAAGAAGAAGGATCTTTCTCAATTTTTTTTAATCGGGCCGTGAGCAAACTATCATATCTCGGCATGTAAACATATTCAATACTCTTACGCAATGACTCGAGGTACGCATCACTAAAGCCTTGATTTTTTACATAAAGATCATTGGCTTCTATGGATAAGAAACGCTTCCAGTTTTCTTGTGAAAGGGAATCACCATGCTTCAATGGTTCGGTCATTTTCCAATAAGCATCTAAGGGAGCGGTATTAATGGTTTGTGCGTGTGCAGATAAAATATAAAAAGGCAATGCCAGTAAAAAACACTTCAGGGTACGATTCATAAACAAATGGGTAAATAAAGGCTGCAAGATTAATGTTTAATAATTGACGCCCCACTATTTACACACTAAATTTTTTATAGAGTAAGGAGGTACTAAATAATAATGTGGAAATGTAAAACCTTGAAACTTGCGCTGGTAGTGGATGGTGGCGAATCGCTATCTTCTATTTTATTTAGCTGCTATTTTTAAAACAACATTTGCGGAAGATCATCTTACCTCATTCGCCTTCAATACCCGCAAAATATTTCCGCCCAATATTTTGTTGATGTCTTTTGCACTATATCCTTTTTCTAATAATGCTTTTGTGATTAACGGATAGGTTGACACATCATCTAATCCCTGTGGTGGCACCACAATACCATCAAAGTCAGAACCGATACCCACATAATCTACACCTACTAGTTTAATGATATATACTATGTGCTCTATCACTAATGAAAAGGGAGCCCTCAGCCCATTTGATTCTTCTTTGTATTTATCATGAATCATTTCTTCGGCCATGTTTTCATTATTAGTAACGGCAGCTAATGAATCAAATTCTATTTTATGCGATTGCATAAAAACATCCTCTCTGCTTTTTTCGGTAGGGTCCAGAAAACCAGAATTAAAATTTATTTGGATCACCCCTTTGTTTTTAGCAATCGCTTTTATCTGTTCGTCTTTTAAATTTCGGGGTACGGGGCAAAGGGCATAAACCGAACTGTGTGAGGCAATGACAGGTTTTGAGGTGGTAGCCATTACATCCCAAAAGGTTGTTTCTCCTACATGCGATACATCTACCAACATTCCTATGTGATTCATATGGCGAACAACCTCTTTACCAAAATCGGAAAGCCCTTTTCCTTTGTACGCAGGTTTGTTTGTTTCATCAAAAGCACTGGTAGCCCAGTCCGTAGAGTTGTTCCACGTCAAGGTCATGTACCTGGTGCCTCGTTGGTAAAGTGCATCAAGGTTAGCGAGGCTGTTTTCTATTTGATGTCCTCCTTCCAATCCAATTAAAGCGGCAATTTTATTTTGCTTTACCGCCTGCATCAATTGAGATACAGTACCCACTTTTACTATTTTATGGGGGTTTCTTTTGATGACGGCATCAAGACTATCTATTTGACGATTTGCAAAGGCAAAAGGATTTATCTGATGGCCATCACTCCATACAGAAAAGAATTGTGCATCTAAACCACCCCTTTTAAAACGGGTTAGATCACTATGCGTTTTATCCCTTAAATCCTTATCCAATCCATATCCATACTCCATCACTTTTGTGAGAAAGTCATTATGCGTATCTACTACTATCGCGGCTCTGTGCGTGGCTTTGTAGGATTGCGCATGAAGCGACACCATCACTATAGAGAGCAAAAAAAATAAGGATACCCGCATACTTATTTTATTTTTTTGGTAAGGCGCTACTGGGTGCACTGGGAATGAGCTTTTGCAAACAAACAAATGGCAACAATTCCATAAAGCAAAATGCTTGACGGAATCATTGCCATTTCGATAACTAACTTATTTGTAATGCTTCGTTATGAAACTAAGGAATTGTTCATCACTCATTTTGATAGACGTGCTATCGCTGGCCTTTGCATTTTTATATTGAGGAGTATCGGCTAAATAATTAATGAATTGTTCCTGGATCTGGCCCGTGCCGGTAACATGAACTTCATCCATGTTCTGAATTTTCATTAAAATCTCTTTGAAGAATTTTTGAGTCAATGCGATCTCCTGGTTGTTTGCTGCGTTTTCATTGGAGTTACTATCGGCTCCGCTATTGGAAACATGTCCTAGAATGACAAAATCTCCAGTATCAATATTTTCTCTTCCTGCAATAGTTGCATGATGCGTATCCATCCAAATTCCAAATTGTTTTTTGTTTTTATCAGACATCTGTTTTTATTTAAAGGTAGCCTTTATAAAAAAGAATGACCTTTTATAAATTTAAATAACAGTATAATTCTGTAAGAAATATAAAGATTAAATACACCCGATACGTCATGCATTGAGGATCAATAAATTTTATGTTTACTGATTTAGTAACGGCTCTGTAGATTTATTTTTTATTATAAAAACACCAGGGCAAAGACCGTACAAGAGCCATCAAATGAGTTTGAGTAAATATTAATTTTTTCCATTTTACAGATAACGATACTTTTGAAAAGGTGATGCAGCAAAAGGCTACCGCTAACATAAGAAATCAAAAAATGATTCTTTTTTTATAACCGTACCCAATCCCTTTCAATCAGCTATGGCAAAAAGTTTTATTTACCGCTTGCGGCATTGGGAAACATGGCACTACCTTGCCAAATACATACCCATAATGCCGGTTTGGGGTTGGTACATTTTGAGGTCACGGTCAATGTGGTTTTTTACCCCTTCTAATCCCGGGATCACCTTTGGCGGCTTTGAGGGCGAAGGAAAAAAAGAGATCTATGATCAGTTGCCACCGGGTAGTTTTCCACGTAGTTTTTATGTATTGCCTGCCGCCCCTTTTGAGGAGGTGGAAGGTGCTGTAAAAGATCAGGGCTTTGCTTACCCATTTGCTGTAAAACCAGATGTGGGTATGATGGGGCTTATGTTTCGCCGCATCAATAACCGCGAAGAATTTCTTCAATACCACTCCATAATGCCTGCTGCTTACATTGTGCAGGAGCTCATTACGTATCCAATAGAAGTGAGTGTTTTTTATTATCGCTTTCCGGATAGCAACAAGGGCACGATCACTGGTTTTTTAAAAAAAGAACTGTTGGAAGTGACCGGCGATGGCCAATCAACCCTAATGCAATTAATGCAGCACTATCCCAGGGTTCAGTTTCGCCTGGAAGAAATGAAGGCAAAGCATGTGGATAAATTGAATGACGTATTGCCGGAGGGTGAAATATATGTGCTTTCTCATGCGCTAAATCTTAGCCGCGGTGGTAGAATGGTAAGTCTGGAAAAAGAAAAAGATGATGAATTGACCGCTGTGTTTGACCAACTGAGCCACCATTCAAAAACTTTTTTTTATGGGCGCTACGATATAAAATGCCAATCTATAGATTGTCTTAAAAAAGGAAAGAATTTTTCCATTTTAGAATACAATGGTTGCGGGGCAGAACCGCACCATATTTATGGCAACGGCAATACTTTGTTTCAGGCTTATGGAATTGTACTACACCATTGGAAAATATTATTTCAAATATCAAGCTATAATCACCGGCAGGGCATTCCATATTGGAAATTTAAACGGGGGTACCAATTTTTAAAAGAAGCCAAAGCTCATTTTAAAATGCTCAAAAAAGTGGACCTCGAATTGCCGATCACATGAGCTTAGTTTGTTGCTTTTCTATAAATCTCTTGATTAAAAATGCCTTTTGGGGGTTTTAAGCAACACATAAATTCCCCCTTTGAACCGTTTTAGGTTGAACTTTTAAATGGTATGAAAACTGTATTACCTAGGGCAACGTATTCAATTACCTATGGTTGCATTAGAAGAGGAAAAAATCATTGACGCCTATAAAAACTTTTTGGGAGATAAAGCGTTCCCTTGTGTAGCAGCCAAAGCGGCTCTGGCAAAAAATCAAGTGCATTGCTTAGTGGCCGGCCACATGGCCTGCCCAAAAGACGATCATGCTATTTTACAATTCATATACAATTTTGTGGATGGATACCGGGAAACAACCACGGCATTTCACAGTGCGGCGGTGGTGTTTAAAGGGCCTGAAGCCACTGGCGAAGATATGTTTGAGGCCTTGCTCTGGCAACGGCTTCAGGCGTTGATGGATATGGACGCTGGCTCTTACCCCTATGATCCTCGTGTGAGCAGTGACCCTACTTCCCCCCAATTTGGATTTAGTTTGAAAGGGGAAGCCTTTTTTATCATTGGCCTCCATCCCGGTAGCAGCCGGCCTGCACGGCAGTTTGATTATCCGGCTTTGGTTTTTAATCCACATGCCGAATTTGAAAAATTGCGAACCACCCGCTCTTATCAAAAAATGAAAGATATCGTACGCAAAAAAGACGTTGCCTATTCCGGCGATATCAATCCCATGCTCACAGATTTTGGAACCGCCTCTGATGTGTATCAATACAGTGGCCGGCAGTATGGCAGCGAATGGCAATGTCCCCTAAAAATAAATAATGCAAGAACTGAATATCATACCGCCTCGTAGTGGCGTATCTTTTATTTTAAATAAAGGACAGCGATTGAAGATAGTGGATATTGAAGGCGAGCAAGTGTCTGATCTCATCTGCTACAACCTGCACGATAAAGAAGAATACCTTTCCTCTGGCCGTACTATCGATTATGCGGAGACTATTTTTCTTACCACCGGCCATCCCTTTTATAGTAACCGCAGCCAGGTAATGTTTGATATAATAGAGGACACCGTAGGCCGCCATGATTTTTTATTGACGCCTTGCAGTGCCGATACCTTTCGAATTATTTACGGACATGAACACCCGCACCGTGGTTGTTTTGGCAACCTGTGTGAAGCGCTTAAAGAGTATGGAATAAAGCCGGATGCGATACCGGTATCTTTTAATGTATTCATGAATGTACAAGTGAATGGCGATACGGGAAAAGTGGATGTGCTGCCTCCAAAAAGCAAGGGTGGAGATTATATTTTGATTGAAGCAAAGATGGATCTGATAGTAGGCCTCACGGCTTGCTCCGCGGAACAGTCCAACAATTATTCTTTTAAACCAATAGGGTGGCAGATACTAGAATAACGGCAATAAATCAATCTAATTATTTGGTATATGTTTTATCAAAATCGTAGTTAGTAATTTGATATACAGAACCTTCTTCACCTTCCTTAAAAAAAGGCTCCTTAAATTTCATATTTAATTTTAGTAGCACTTTTATTGACGCCTTATTTTCTTTCATGGCCCGTCCAACAATCGTTTTCAACTTTAAGTTTTTAAAGCCGGCTTCCATGCATCGTTTACCTGTTTCCGTTGCAAAACCTTTATTCCAACAGGCCCGATAGAAACGAAATCCAAGGTCATATTCTTCTTCTTCAGGATTATATTTTAATCCACACCAGCCAATAAATTTGTTAGTTCTTTTTTCAATAACAGCAAGCCGGCCTACACCATATTTTTGATATTGATCATAATGGGAAAGAAAAAAAGCTGCTTCATCAATAGAGGCAAAGGGTTTATCACCGGTAAATTTTATTACGTCCGGATCCGAATTTAAACCATAAAAATGGACGGCATCTTCTATTGTTAGCTTACGCAAAAAGGTTCGTTCTGTTTCTAAGCTATACTCTGGTAGCATACAGGATAAATTATTATATCCATTAAAGTGGGCTCCCTATTTTTGGTTGTGCTTGTTGGAAGAAATGGTATGATGAAAATAAAGTAAAAGAAAAATTATTCTTCATTGATTGGAGATTGAAAGTTGGTTGGTTTTCCGTTTGTTTCAAATTCTCTAAGAGTTTTTCCATTGGCATTTTTCCATTCTGATAGACCATTAGCATTTCGTCCCATTACCATAACTGCTGCAGTAGATGGGCTACGGAAGATATAGTCTTCACTAAATTCTAAATAATCTATTTTATCTAATAGAATCCCATCATCAATAATTCTCTGTCTTAATGTAATGAAACTTTTTGAGATAGAATTTACTATGGTAGCTGATGCTTTCGAACCTTTAAATACCACAAATCCATCTGAAGTTGGTTCTCCTATAGCTTCGGCATTCCTAGCTGATTTTATATAAAATATATCTTGACTCTGTTTCAGTTTAATTTCCCGCTTTTCGTCAAAAACCTTATGCCCTAAAGTATTAACTAGCAATTTTATATACTCTATAAATTCTTCCATTTCTGCAGTATCTGATTCAGAAATAGAAGACTGAGTTGGTATTATTGAGTTTTCAACTTGATAACGATTTGCAGACTTTGCAATGTCGTGGAGCCTATTCTCTAAATATTTAATATGTGCTTTATTGAGATTTTCATCCTTGTTTATAAATACAATTGCTTCATACCAAAAATCCTTTTGCACCAATTGTTGGTTTAACCTTTTTAAAATGGATTCAGCCTCACCGATATATACCTTGTCCCTTTCATTATCATTCTTGCCAAACAGTAGATATACACCAGTACTTTTCAAATCATTTCTATCGACACAATCTTTTATTTTAATTCTTGGAATCTTATACGCCTTTCCAGACCAATTGGAAAGTTCGCAACTCATTCTCCCATTTGGATCACCATCAATGAGAAATATTTTAATCGTTTTTCCAAAATTCATAAATTAATTTGATTTCATTATTGCTAACGTTTACGGGGTATTAGTTACGCTTTGTGTTTTTAGTATTAAGTTAACCATTCAAATAAACTGTTATTTAGAAGAATTTTTTGTTGCATTTATTATCAAGGTGGCTACTTTTATTTTGGCACCATTTATCATTTGGTCAGGCTCCTCTTTTTCTATCAGTTTAGTTAGTTTAAAGTGATTATTCGAAATTAATTGACACAGGTCATCACTCGTATACATATTGAATCCATATTTTACAAATGGATAAAATTGCATTAAAGATTTTGGTCTTATAGAAATGGTTATTTGTCCCTTTGGTTTTAGCACCCGGTGGATTTCAGAAAAAATTAATGATTCATTTTCCCAAAAATATAAGGTGTTTACAGAAAACACTTTATCGAATGTTTCCTCTTTAAAAGGCAGTTCGTCGGCACTTGCGAATATAAATTTTGCTTTTTCTTTTTTTATATACTGCTCATTTATTTTACAAGCTTCTTCTACCATAATATTGGAAAAATCACATCCAGTATAATTAACTGTGCTTTCCATTTTAAAAATGTTTGAAACGAAAAATCCGTTGCCCATTCCAATTTCAAGAATGTTATCATTTGGCATTAGGTGAAGCGCTTCAATTGTAGTTAGATTAATGAGTAGATTTCCCTCATTCATTTTTTCGCCCACTCCAACGGCTCTTTCTCCGGTAGGTTTCCTAAGTTGTACTGCAACCGCTTTTAATGTTTCTTCATCCATATTTTTTGTTCCCATAATTATTTATCCCCCCAACTTGGTCAAAATAAAAGCAGACAGAAAGCCCAATACAGTAACAACACCAATAAAATCGTGGCCTTCTTCAAAAGCTTCCGGCATCATGGTATCACTGATCATAGCTAATATTCCTCCTGCCGCCACGGCGATGGTGGCAGCAATCACATCGGGAGAAAAATTTTTAAAAATGGTGTAGCCGCAAAAGGAGGCAAGCCCGGAAACCAGTGTAATGGCTATCCATATTCCAAAAATGTATTTTGGTTTGCGGCCATTCTGTTTCATGCCGGCCGTGCTCGATAAGCTTTCCGGAATGTTGGATAGAAAAATAGCCACTACTGCCGCGAAGCTGACCACACCTCCTTCTATCATACTTATTCCAATGGCTATTGATTCCGGAATACCATCCAGCAATGCTCCAAGGGCAATAGCCAATCCACTTCCTGAATTTTCTGCTTCGCTTGCCTGCAGTTTACCGGATCGCTTTCTATGTTTGCCCCCTTTTTTATTTAAAAAATAATTGGGCACTGAAAACAAGATGGCGCCGCATACAAAACCTATGGCTGTGGAATCAAAGCCTCCACGTTTAAAAGCTTCCTCCATTAAATTAAAGGCAAGGGCGGAAATAAGAACGCCGCTGCCAAAGGCCATAATGAAGGCAATCAGTTTCTTAGGTACATTGGTATAATAAGCCAGCAGGGCGCCTACAATAAGTGCTGAACCGGAAGCGAGGCCCCAAAGCGTGGCTTTTAAAACCATAGAGATGGCAAGCAAGGTCATAAGAAAATTATTGTATAAGAACGAAGAGATTACAGAACCTATGTTGCAATAATTATACTAAGGTATTTGGTAGATGAGCTTTGTGTAAATCAATAAAAGTTGTGATGAAGAATTTGTAAGCCAGTGTACCCGCTTTTGTCGAAGGTCGCTTGACCAACATTTCACTTAATAATTATGCAGCTTTAGGATTTCTATTACCCACCAAGCTTCTCAATTCATTTTGAAGGAATCCTTTCAAGCTTAAATCTTCATCTATATCCGGCCAATGTATTCCTGTGCCGCCTCCAATAAAATGGTAGTTATGAATTTGAGCTTCTGTTGCTTTTGCTAATCGGCTGTAAGCAGATATTTTTTGCCGTAATATTGCATTTGTATTTAGAATTACCAACAGCAAGTCCAACTCCTGATGAATATCTATAGCCTGTATTTTTAACCCTTCTTCAAAGATCAGGTTTTCAACAGCATCGTATTTATTAACCGAAGTATTCATTCCATCTTTGTTTAAAGTATTCACTATTTTCCTTTATTATATCTAAAATATCTTTTGCCTCACTATTAGTAAACCGGTGCAGGTACGCTATCTCCATTGAGGGCTCCAACCATATTTTACCTTCATCTTCTCCTTTCATTATGTGTACATGAATAGGTTCGCCGCTCTCATTACTGTAAAAGAAAAACCGAAACCCTTTTAGCAGCAATACTGTTGGCATTGTTACAAATTTAGGTTTTGTACCTCTATTTTCATTTTGCATTAAGAATAAAAAATGGCCATTGCAGTTGGCGCTCAGCGATTAATATATACCAGCTCTTAAAAAAAATAAAACCTTCCCATAAAAAAACGCGGGTCGTCAACCAATACCAGCAGGGGTTTAGGATTTATATAAAAAGGAATATGGCATAATATTTTTAGGAATTTTATTTAAATTAATGAATATGCCAAATTGGTTAAGAGCTTTGATAGCTGGCTGGGGTGCCCGTAAATTAGGAGGCGGCTGCCTTGGTACTATTGTTATATTTTTTATTCTCTATTGGTTGTTAGGGCCACATGGGTGTAATATGAATAGCTTAGGAAGATAGGTTGATATAAAATAAGTTTTGTTTTAGCTTCAGTGGTTATTGACCTGGTTTCAATATGATTTAAATTACTCTTTTAGTTGAACCTATGCTGATGCAAATGATCTTTATAAATACCAGACTATATTTTATTTCCCCCGTCTTTCATGTAAAGCATATTGATTTTATCCTTCTTACAATTACCATAATAAAATGAAAACGTTGGTCAGGCGACCAACGTTAACAGAAAAACTTTTATTTATATTAATACGTTACTTCACCACCGGATGCGACACCTTTTCAATCTCCCCATGCACAAACAACATCAACTCACTAATATATTCCGGTGAAAAATCGAAACGTAAGCCTGCGGCTTGATACAACTCAGGTAAGGTGCGTGTGCCACCCAATTGCAAGGCGGCCATATAGTTTTCAATGGCATTCTCTTTATTTTCTTTAAACTGTTTCCACATGCCAATAGCACCCAATTGAGCAATGCCATATTCAATGTAATAAAAGGGCACTTCAAACAGGTGCAACTGCCGCTGCCAACTCCATTTGCGGTATTCTTCAAGGCCCGTCACGTCCAGGTTTCTGGGAGTGTATTCGTTTAAAATATGACGCCAGTTTTGAGCACGTTCTTCCAGGGTATGTTGTGGGTTTTCGTACACCCAATGCTGAAATTTATCAATGGTAGCAATCCACGGAAAGATGGTTACTACTCTTTCTAATTGATGTTCTTTTGCACGGCGCAGGTCTTCTTCATTATCAAAAAATGTATCCCAATAATCCATGCTAAAAAGCTCCATAGCCATAGACGCTACTTCTGCAATCTCCATTGGATATTCCTTAAAAGAAGTAAGGGCCAAATCGTGTGAAAGAAAAGAGTGCACCGCATGGCCACCTTCGTGCACCATCGTAGTTACGTCATGCATTTGCCCGGCTGCATTCATGAAAATAAACGGAGCTCCTGTTTCCGGCAGCGGGCAGTTGTACCCTCCCGGTGCTTTGCCTTTTCGGCTGTCCAAATCAAGCCTGCCCATCTCCCTCATTTTCACGAGGCAATCACCAAAAAACGGATTTAAGTCCGTAAAGCAATCTATTGTTTTATTCACCAATTCTTCCGGCGTTGCAAAAGGAGTCAGTGGCTTTATTCCATCAGGTTCTGCCTCCAGGTCCCACGGCCGCAGCTGATCCAAACCAAGCTTTTGGCGTTTACGGTCGTACAAAAAAGCCACTGTGTCCAGCACGTGTGTTTTCACTGCTTCGTGAAATTGAAAGCAATCCTCCTTTGTATAATCAAAGCGGCCCAACTCCACAAATTTGTAATCGCGGTAGTTGGCAAAGCCGGCATTTTTTGCAATCTGATCCCGCTTTTGTACCAGTGTAGAAAAAAGGTCATTGAGCGGTTCTTTATCTTGTGTTCTGCGTTCCTGAATTTTAAAATATACTTCTTCCCTTAGTTGCCGGGAGGGACTTTCCAAAAACTTAGCAGCTTGCTGCAAGGTGTATTCTTTACCTTCTACTTCTATTGTCATTTTTCCGGAAATGACACCGTACTGCTGCGCAAGCACGGCCGTTTCTGCCTGCAGTGGAATGTTGGCTTCGCGAAAAAGATCAATGCTTTTTTGCACGCTTCGCAGGTAGGTAAAATATTGCTGCTGATCTAAATCGGCAGTAAAAGGACAGTCCACCAATTTGCGATTTAGCTTGTCGGCGTACGGCTGCATCTGGGGTTGAATCTCCAACACAAAATATTCAAAGGCCTGTTCCAGTTCTTTATTTTCTGTGTCGCAGGTCATGCGTATCTGCCGCCAGGCTGCCTCTTCGCCAATCACCGCTTCCAGTTCACTCATATCCTGCAGCCACTTTTCCAAATCGGTTTTGGTGGTTAATGGCCGGTCCAGCAACTCCTGAAAGTAAGGCTCCAGCGTGGGCCAGTTCGTAATGGTAAATTCTTCCGGTAAAAAATGCCGGGGC
>JBDSBL010000051.1:0-13683 GCA_039921625.1 Chitinophagaceae bacterium | reverse complement strand
TGGGCAAGGATGTTCAATTTCCCTATAGGCTGCAAAATGCACCTTATAACGGGGCAGAAATTAAATCCACTAATAACAACCTGATGGTTACAGTTGGATTTAAGTTTTAAAAAATAGGTAAGTAAATAATATTGAGCACCGGGAGGTGCTCTTTTTTTTTGCTGCAAACCGTAACAAAGATTGGAAACCTTATTTTGGTAAATAGCCTACATTGTAAAGGCAATAGCTTCAATGATTCTCCTGTTATCTTTTGGTATTATTAATTTTTTTTATATGAATTAGATCTTATTAATAGTCCAATTATTATTTTAAAAAATTTTTAGAAATATTTCGCATTATTAAAACTAAGTTAATCTTCACTGCGTATATCCAACCACCCTTCCTAATTATTTTTCCCCTCGAAAACTAAATTTTTCTGTTGCTCTACCAATTCATTATCCCAATAAATGGCCACTTGCAATCCCATGTCTTTTAAAAACTGGTTATTTATTTATTAATCATTTAAATCATTGAGCATGAAAGAAATTTTATCGCGAAGGAACTTTAAAGTTGTATCCTTCGTATCCATTGCTTGCTTCTCTTTCTTCCTCATGGCATCCAGCCATAGAGAAGCACCATTAATTGCCGATGATCCAACGGCAGACAACACGGATGTTTACGCATTCCGCAGTCCAACGGATCAAAACAAAGTGGTTTTAATTGCCAATTACATCCCATTCCAATTGCCTGATGGAGGTCCTAATTACTACCATTTTGCAGAAGATGTTCGGTACGAAATTCACGTAGATAACGATGCTTCTAAAGTAGGTGATGAAATCACGTACCGTTGGACGTTCAAACGCATGAATGAAGACCCAACAACATTTTTTAGCATCCGTCTTGGAAAAGAAAATTTGAAAACGACCTATACTTTAGAAAGAAGTATGGGTGGTGGTGCTTTTCAGGCTATTGTTACAAATGGTGTGGTACCTCCATCTAATGTTGGACCTCGCTCTATTATGTCCCCTGTTGGTTTAAATGCTCCTAGCTATGAATCATTAATGCAGAAATCGATCATGACTGCATCTACAGGAGAAAAAGCATTTGCAGGACCGGTTGATGATCCATTCTTTGTAGATGCCGGTGGCATATTTGATTTGGGTGATGCACCTAGAACTACAGGATCTCGTCCTAAAGATGTATTGCGCAGAAAAAATGTACATACGCTTGCTTTAGAAGTAGATATTTCAACTTTACAAAAAGAAGGTAAGTCTGCTAATCAGGCTAAAAACATTTTGGATGGTGATTACGTAATTGGTGTTTGGGCTTCTGCCAGCCGCCAAAAAATGCGTGTATTGAATGGAGACGGTACGCAAACAACTTCTGGTGATTGGGTACAGGTTTCTCGCCTTGGTATGCCACTTACCAACGAAGCTGTAATTCCTATTGGTTTCAAAGACAAATGGAATTCAATGACTCCGTATCAGGATCTAGCTAACATCGCTACTTATGGAAACTTCTTTTACAACCCAGAATTAGCGTTGTATATGGATGATTCTAAATTCGGAGGAGCCGTTCCTGCATTTAAGCCACTAAGAATTCAACGTAATTCTTTAGGTGCTTTTGATTTTGGAAATGATCGTAATGGTCTTTATGCTTTAAAAGGATCTGATGCTGTAAAAGGAACTGCCCTGGATGATGCTATAGCAGGAACTTTATTATTGCCTGGCCCTGGCAAGCCCCGTTCAGTTGACCTTTATCCTATTTTTCATACAGGTGTTCCTAACCTTGTGCCTTATCAGTTGGCTACAGGCAAAGGCGGCAATCCTCTAGCTATGGGTAAACCATTTATCAATAACTTTTTACCTAATGGTGGTGATATGCTTCGCCTGAACATGGCAGTACCGGTAACTCCTAGAAACAGTCCAGACTTTAACAATGAAGGGTTGTTATATGCTGCAGTTTTAGGATTGACTGATGCCCGTTTTAATTCAAATTCCAACCTTCAGTTCATTCCAAACATGGACGGTTTCCCTAATGGTAGAAGATTGGAAGATGATGTAACCCGTATCGAGCTTCAAGCAGTAAGTGGTATTGTATTGGCAGCTATTGGCCTTCCATACGATGACTATGTAGCTTCAAGAGGTCTTAGAGCTATTATCGAATTTAGCAATCCAACAATGCCTGCTGGTTTAGGCTTAAGCTTAATAGGTGTGTTTAATGGCCATTCTTATTATGTAACAGATGGCAAAATGACCTGGACTCAAGCCAGGAATTTAGCTATTAGTCGCGGTGGTTATTTAGCTACAATTGGCAGCAAAGCTGAAAATGACTTTGTGAGAATGTATGTGTATTCAGATGTTTTCAAAAATGATAAATCATTTAGCAACAATGTTGACTTTAATACAGATGTAAATCGTGGTGCATACATTAGCTTAAATGATGCTGCTACTGAAGGCGTATTTGTAAACGATAATGGTGAGCCTGTAACGTACACAAACTTTGATGCCGGACAGCCAAGTGCAAGCAATCCTGCTGAAGATTATGTAATCATACAGTTCAATGGAAAATTCAATGATGTAGATCAGGGAAGCCCTGGCCTTGTAACACCACAATTAATAAATGTGTTGACTTACAATACCGGCATCAATAAAAATGATACTACATTAAAAATGATGTTTCCTTTCGAGCAAACTCCATGGCCTGGAACATTCAATGACAATTGCAACTATGAAGATCAGTCAAGTCCATTGGCTCCTTCTGGTGCTCGTGTAAGCAGTGTGCCTGTATTGGAAAAAATGGGAATAAGAGTACCTGACATTTTAGCCAGTGTATATCCTAACCCTGTTACCAACAGAGGTACCGTAAGCTACAGAGTAGCAAATACTACTAATGTACAGATTATGGTGAGTGATGCACAAGGAAAACCAGTGAAGGTTTTGGCCAATCAAAAAAGAGAAGCCGGAACGTACACAGTTGACTGGAATGCAGCTGGATTACCAAGTGGTGTTTATTTTATTTCCATTTTAAAAAATGGTGAATTAAAACAAACGCTTCGGGTAGTTAAAGGTTAATTTTACTTAAGATGAAGTCCACTATCTAGTGGGCTTCATCTTTATTTTTTATAATCGGTTAACCAAAAAATCATGACCAGAAAGTCTACTTATACCGTAACCATCATTTTGTTTATTGCTGCTTTATTTTTTATCTTTTTCAGATTTAAGAATGAAGAAAGTAAAAAAGAAAATACATTTTATCCATTAAAGGAGAGAAACAGTGCACTAGCTGCCGCTCCCGGATGGTCTGTGAAACAGCAAAAAGCTTCTAATCTTTACAAGACGCTTAATGATAGCCCAAATGATAAAAAAGCATTGCTAAGTCTAGCTGCCCTATTTATACAGGAAGCAAGAACAACCGGGGACTATATTTATTATGATAAAGCGGCCATGCACCAGGTAAACAAAGTTTTATCAATAGATCCAAATGAAACAGAAGCTCTTACTTACAAAGCCCTGATCTATTTATCTCAACACCATTTTGCGGATGGCTTGCAAACAGCAAAGGAAATAGAAAAAAAGTATCCGGATTATGCCTACAATTATGGAATATTGGTTGATGCCAATGTGGAAATGGGTAACTATGACGAGGCAATTAAGAGTGCAGATAAAATGACGTCTATCCGTCCTGATCTTAGCTCTTATTCTCGTATTTCTTATCTGCGTGAAATTAATGGCGATTACCCAGGTGCTATTGCTGCTATGCAAAGTGCGGTTAAAGCTGGTCAGCCAGGTGATGAAGGCACGGAATGGGCCCGGGTACAATTAGGCCATTTATATGAAAATACAGGAGACCTTAAAAATGCCGAAATGCATTACCTCATAGCGCTTGATGAACTTCCCGGTTATGCCTTTGCTAATGCAGGACTGGCACGCATTGCAGCCGCAAACAAAGACTACAAAAAGGCGATTGACTTTTTGCAAAAAGGGGAAGCATCCATTGCAGATTATTCATTCAAAGAGCAACTTGCATTATTATATTTAAAAACAGGTGAAAAAGCAAAGAGTGATCAATTATTAAACGAAGTAATAAATGGCATGAGCCAGGATTCTAAAAAGGGAAAAGACGATGAAAGTATAGGCCACTATGCAGACCGTGAGCTTGCAAATGCTTATGTAATAAAAGGTGATTATGAAAAAGCTATAGAACATGCACTTGCAGAATATAACCGCCGTCCTAATAACATAGATGTAAATCAAACTGTTGCTTGGGTATATTATAAAAAAGGTGAGGTACTTAAAGCAATACCTTACATAGAAACTGCATTGAAAACAAATGGCAAGAACCCTACCCTTTTATGTGAAGCAGGTCTAATATATGCTAAAAATAAAAATGTAGAAAAAGCAAAATCTTTGCTGCAACAAGGACTTAATAATAACCCAAATATTGATGAAGATTTAAAAATGGAAAGTACTAAAATGCTTCAAACCTTATAAGAAACTTTTAAACTTTATCATCATGAAACTATATGCAATCTCCTTTTTCTTTTAAGTAACTTTTGCATATTAATTGTAAAATGAGCGAACAAAAAAGCAACATAACAAAGGCCTTTTTCCTCTTTCTTTTTTGTGTAGCTATTTTCTCTCCTGCTGCGGCACATACCATCAATTATGCTTTGGAAAGTGCCCCTACCAATCATGTAGTGCGTTATTATTTATTGCTTGGTATTCAGCATATAATTCCGCAAGGGTTCGATCATATTTTATTTGTAGTCAGTCTATGTTTGCTCAATAATAAAATAAAAACAATGTTGTGGCAGGCTACAGCCTTTACGGTAGCGCATTCCATTACATTGGCACTCAGCATGAAGGGAATTATAAACCTGCCTGGACCATTAGTAGAGCCTATTATAGCGCTGTCTATATTATTTGTAGCTGTAGAAAACCTGATACTCAAAGAATTAAAAGCAAGCCGTATTATAATTGTTTTTCTTTTTGGATTAATTCACGGACTTGGTTTTGCTTCCTCTTTAAATGAGATAGGGTTGCCACGAAATAAATTTTTTACTTCTATAATATCTTTTAATGCCGGTGTAGAAATTGGCCAAATTGCTATCATTATTGCCGTTTATCTTCTGGTGGTTATTCCTTTTGGTAAACGGGCAGACTACAGAAAGATCATTGTATATCCCTTGTCTATTTTGATTGGCCTCATAGCAAGTTATTGGACCATCCAACGCGTATTTTTTTAAGAAAGCGTTTTTATGTATGGCAAAATTTCTTTGGGTTGTAGCCATATGAAATTTTTATCTTTTTTAAACCAGGTAATTTGGCGCTTTGCATACTGGCGGGTATGCTTCTTAATTTCTTCCATGGCGGCTTCAAGACTTAATTGACCCTTTAAGTAACTGAATATTTCTTTATAACCTACTGTATTTAAGGCATTCAAATGGTGGCTTGAAGTCAATCCGTTTACCTCCTCTACCAAACCTTCTTTTACCATAGCATCCACCCTGCTGTTTATATTTTGATGTAGCTCATTTTTGGGCAAATCGACCGCAATTTTAATAACATCAAATGGTCTGGACGCCGCTTTATTCTTTCTAAAATCTAAAATGCTTTTGCCTGTTGCCCGCATTACTTCCATTGCCCTCATTAAGCGCTGCGGATTTTTTATTTCACCTGTACTAAAAAAAATGGGGTCAAGAGTTGCCATTTCTTCCTGCGCCCATACTATACCGTTATTCTGAAAATCCTGTACAACCTGATCATGGATTTGAACCGGGATAGTAGGCATATCATCTAGTCCTTCGCAAAAAGCTTTAATGTACAAACCGGTACCACCAACCATTACAGCCGTTGCTTTCTCCTTAAATATTTCAGAACCTTTTTCCATCGCAAAAGTTTCAAAATCTCTGGCATTTATAGTTTCGTTTATTGAATGAGATGCGATGAAATGATGCTTCACTGCCTGTAATTCTTTAGCGGAAGGACGTGCCACTCCAATAGACAATTCTTTGTAGCATTGCCTGCTATCAGCGGAAATGATTTCTGTGTCAAAATGTAAAGCAGCAGCTATAGCTACAGAAGTTTTACCCGAAGCCGTAGGTCCTCCGATAATGATCATCCTCTTTTCATTCTTTTTTTCCATTTTGACTTAAATAAAAAAACTCCGCAAAGAGCGGAGTTTTTAACGATAAATAATATGGTTATAATTCTTCTTCTACCTCCCCGTTACTTTCCTCCCCGGCACTAAAATCTCCGGCACTTCCACTCTCATCTTCTACCCCAAATCCCTCTGCTCCTTTTGTAAGGTCATATTTCTCCTCTACATCGGCAAACCGTTCCCCCAGCAGGCTTTTAGTGCCGTATTGGCTCGGTGGAATTCCTTCATTGCGCACCACGGCCGGATAGGTTGCTTTCGGATTTTCTTCCTTTATTACAGAAATCAACTCCACCATAAAATGCCAGTTACGAACGAAATCATACTCGTAAATAAATTTTTGATTGGGATTTTTAATTTCAGAGCCAATGGATGTTTCTTTCATCAACAATGGGGTGGCTTTGTATTGCTTTGAGTACACCTCCTGAGAGATCTCACGGCCACGTTGCCAATTATCATTACTTCTATAAAATGTTGCAGCATGTTTGCTGTCAAACTCAAATGCCTTTAATATAATTTGATGTAAGTCTAAAAAAGTTTGTTGGTGCCGGATCACTAAATCCCGGTAAATACTGTCGTCCTCTTCAAAATAAATTCGGAATTTTAAAATAGCCATGTATGTATTTTACGGAGCAAGAATAAATCCAAAAATAGGAAAATCATGCATTCTTAACAGGTCTTAAACCGTATTCAGCTCCTTTTTTAATCATATAATCAAATGCCGCCTCAAATGTATTATCTATTTCTCCTTCCAACATCGCTTCTTTCAATGCTGTTTTTATATCTCCCACTTGGCGGGATGGTCCTACCCCAAAAGTAGCCATGATAATTTCTCCGGTAATGGGCGGTTGCCAATTTCTTATGCGGTCTTTTTCTTCTACTTCCCCTGCTCGTTTTCTTACCGCTTCAAAGTTTTCTAAAAAGCGTTTCACCTTCGTTTTATTTTTAGAAGTGATGTCGGATTCGCATAGGATCATTAGTTCATTTACATCCTCGCCTGCGTCATATAATAATCGGCGGATTGCGGAGTCTGTTATTTCCTCTTTTGAAAGGCTGATGGGCCGCAAATGCAGTTCTACCAGCTTTTTCACAAACTTCATATTATCTCCTAAGGGCAACTTTAAAGCATTAAAAATTTTAGGAACCATTCGGCCTCCTACTACTTCATGCCCATGAAAAGTCCATCCATGGCCTTCTTCAAACTTTTTAGTGGCAGGCTTCGCAATGTCGTGCAATATCGCGGCCCATCGCAACCATAGGTCAGGCGACCTTTGCGCCACATTATCCAACACCTGCAGGGTATGGTAAAAATTATCTTTATGCCCCATACCATCTATATATTCTGCCCCGGCCAAGTCCGTCATTATCGGAAATATTTGGTGCAGCAGCCCGCTTTCATAAAGAAGCTTAAATCCAATGGAAGGTTTTTGAGAAAGAATTATTTTATTTAATTCATCGGTAATTCGTTCCTGCGAAATTATTTTAATCCGGCCTCTCGTGGCTTTTATTGCTTCGAAGGTGGATGGTTCAATGGTAAAATTTAATTGTGCAGCAAAGCGGATTGCACGCATCATTCGCAAGGGATCGTCGCTAAAAGTCTGCTGTGGATCAAGCGGAGTTTTGAGTATCTTATTCTCCAGATCGGTAAGGCCATTGAAGGGATCTAATAAGCTTCCAAAATCTTCTTTATTTAAGCTGACAGACATTGCATTAATGGTAAAGTCGCGGCGATTTTGATCATCTTCTGCCGAACCGGATGCAACCTCCGGATTGCGGGATTGACTTCGGTAACTTTCCTTTCGGGCTCCCACAAACTCAAGGTCAAAACCATCCGAAGTTTTAAAGTGTGCCGTACCAAAGTTTTTAAAATAATTGACTTTTGGATTAGGTGTAAAAAGTAGCGCTGCGGTGGTAGCCAGTTCTGTACCATCTCCTACACATACGAAGTCTAAATCTTTTGTGGGACGGCCTAAGATTTTATCCCGTACAAAACCTCCAATTAAATAACATGGCAAGCCCAGGCTATCTGACGCATCCCCTATTTTTTTTAAAATCTCAATTTCTCTTTTGCTGCAATCTATGTCCATGATAAAGGCGCAAAGGTAGCCCACACTTGATAGTTTACCCAATTAATGCACCATATGATACCACTCCTTTTTATCTGCGGATATAAGTAACCGAACCATCTTTTTCCCACCGAATAATTTGCGAAGGAGCTTGGATGGCCGTTTCATTTTGGCGTAGCCCTACTATATAATCCACTCCTTTTTTAATGTCTTTGGATATAGCAAAAAAATTTTGTGGTGATGGATCGCCGGATAAATTGGCGGATGTAGAAACAATTGGTTTTTGAAGACGCTTTACAAGGTGGCGGCAAAAATCGTCCTGCACAATACGAATGGCTATTGAGCCATCGGAGTTCACAAGATTAGGAGCCAAATTGATAGCGCCATCATATATAGTTGTAGTTGGTTTTTTCTGTTCTTCTAAAAAATCAAAAAGCGCCAGATCAACGGCAGCCACATATTTGAAAATATCTTTTTCAGTAGCCACAAGTACAATCATACTTTTTTGATCACTACGTTTTTTAAGATTATAAATTTTTTTTACCGCCTCTTCATTGGTAGCGTCGCAGCCTATGCCCCACACAGTATCAGTTGGGTATAAAATAATACCTCCTCCCCGCAAACAATCCAGGGAAGCATCACATTCTTTTTCCCAAAGTGCCTTATCCATTTTTATTTGTTTTCGAAAGTTCTTTGCAAATTACTTCTCCTATCACCATTGGGCTTAGTCGTTCCAAACATTGAGGTGTATCAAAACGAAGGCAAACATTTTTTTCGCAAGGTTCACAACCTAGTTGACCTAATCTTATAATTGTTCTTTTATCCTGATTGTACGGACCAGTATTTTTTTCATTTCCGGCACCAAAAAGGGCTACAGTAAAAGTGCCCAACGCATTGGCTAAATGAGCAGGACCTGAATCTGTAGAGAGTACTAATTTTGCAGAAGCCAGTAATTCAATCAATTCTAATAGTGTAGTACTGCCAGCCCTGTTTTCTATTCCCTCCTTGGTGGCAAGCCCGTAGTACACGGATTCAACAAAAGATTTTTCTTTTGGCGCCCCAATTAATATGATCATTTCTTTACTATTTATTCTTAGGTGGTTGATGATTTCAATGGCTTTATTAGGGGTAAGCCGGCGAGACGAAGCCTCTGAATTTATATTCAGAATCAGATACTCTTTTTTTAAAAAATGATGGTGTAATAAAACTTCTTTTTCTCTTATTTCTTTTCCTAAAAATTGCTCTAACAAACCAATGTATTCTTCTACCCGGTGGATGCCTTTTTCTTTATTAAAAGAATGAGTTAATAATAAAGACCGCCCTTCATTATTATACCCCAATCTCATTTTTGCCCCCGTAGCTTTTGCCATCAAAGCGGAACTTAATGAATTGGGCAGGCAAATAAACAAGTCAAAGATTTCCTTATTTTTTATTTCTTTTCCAAAGGTCCATGCTCCTTTAATGCCTTTATTTTTTTCTTTATCAAAAACGTAAACTGATGCAATTTCTCCCATAAAAGGCACAAGATCCTGAAGTCCTTTTTTAACTATCACGCTTATAGCGGCACCCGGAAAAACTTTTGGCAAAGCATTCATTACTCCTTCTGCCATCACCATATCTCCCAACCAATTGGGCAAACGAACCAGTATTTTCATCTTATCTGCTAAGTTTGCAAAAATAAAGGACTGATGAAATTAAAAGATTCCATTTTGCAAGCCTGGGATAATAGGGAAATGTTGCGTTACCAGGCATTTCAGGAAGACATCAAAAGCGTTATTGATCTTTTGGATAAAGGCCAGTTACGCGTAGCAGAGCCCACTGAGAATGGTTGGAAGGTAAATGAGTGGGTAAAGCAAGCTATTTTATTATACTTTTCTACACAGCAAATGCAAACCTGGGAGGTACCTCCTTTTGAGTATTACGACAAGATGTTGCTTAAATCAAATTATAAAGAATTGGGGGTAAGAGCTGTGCCACCAGCCGTTGCACGGTATGGATCTTATATAGCAAGAAACGTAATCTTGATGCCCTCTTATGTGAATATTGGAGCTTATGTAGATGAAGGTACCATGGTAGATACGTGGGCTACGGTAGGCAGTTGTGCACAAATAGGAAAAAACGTACACATCAGTGGTGGCGTGGGTATTGGTGGAGTGTTGGAGCCACTTCAGGCAAGTCCGGTGGTGGTGGAAGATGGTTGTTTTATTGGTTCACGCTGCATTGTGGTGGAGGGAGTTCGGGTGGAAAAAGAAGCTGTGCTTGGTGCCAATGTAGTACTCACCCAATCCACTAAAATAATTGATGTTAGCGGCAGCGAACCGATTGAAACAAAAGGTGTAATACCCGCTCGAAGCGTGGTGATCCCTGGTACCTATACAAAGCAGTTTCCTGCTGGGGCTTACGGTGTAAGTTGTGCCCTTATTATTGGCAAAAGAAAAGAAAGCACAGACCTCAAAACAAGTCTTAATGAGGCGCTGCGAGATTTTAATGTAGCCGTTTAAAAATTATAAGCTCTCGTTGGATGGTTTATTATGGAAGATGCAGTGCTTAAAAACCGGGTAACCCTTGCTGGATTCAGCATCACTTTATTAGGAGCCATTTTATTTTCTACTAAAGCCATTATTGTAAAACTGGCATTTGCAGCCACTTCAGTAAATGCATTGACTCTCCTTACTTTGCGCATGGTATTTTCGCTACCATTTTATGTGGGTGCTGCCATACTTGTATCCCGTAGTGAACAAAATATTCCGCTAACAAAACGACAATGGGTCTTGGTACTTATCACTGGTTTGCTTGGATATTATGTAAGCAGCTACCTCGACTTTTGGGGTCTTGAATTTATATCTGCCGGCTTGGAGCGATTGATCCTTTTTTTGTATCCCACTTTTGCTGTTTTATTAAACAGCTTTCTTTTTCGACAAAAAATTGAGAAAAATCAAAAGGTCGCTTTATTGCTTACCTACTTTGGTATCGGTCTTGCATTTTGGGGAGAGTTAAATTTAGAAGTTCAGACTGCCCAATTTTACCTCGGGAGTTTTCTGGTTTTTCTATGTGCCATCACCTACTCATTATACATAGTGGGCAGTGGCCGATTAATACCGCAAACAGGTGCAACTAAGTACACTGCTTATGCCATGCTGAGTGCAACAGCCGGTATATTCATACATTTTGCAATTAAGGGAAATTATGCCGTGCTGCACCAGCAAGGATCAGTGTGGTGGTATGGGTTGGTACTTGCTTTGGTGGCTACGGTTATTCCGTCATTTTTAATATCATTTGGATTAAAAAAAATAGGTAGCAACAATGTAGCAATTTTGTCTTCCATTGGTCCTGTGTCCACTATCATTCAAGCTCATTATTTTTTGGGAGAAAAGATCTTTGCAGAACAAATAATAGGAACGGTAATGGTGGTAATTGGGGTGTTGTTATTAGGTAAAAAAAGGGCGTATAAATAGGCAAATTTTTAAACCGCTAAGTGATATATTTGCAACCATTAATTTATAGGCCCGGGTGGCGAAATTGGTAGACGCACTGTCTTCAGGTGGCAGCGCCGTAAGGTGTGCTGGTTCGAATCCAGTCCCGGGCACATTTATAGCCTTGTAAGTCTTGATTTACATGGCTTTTTTATTTTCTTTTTGACGCTCTCTACCATTTTTTTTGACACCTTATTGACACACTCAAAATCAGGTAAACGACTATCCAAAATTTATTATTATGGGACAAAAAAAGTCCGTTCAAAATCCCAATTCTTTAGCAATTTATTAAAAAGCATTACCGGTCTTAATGGTTTTTAGGTAGAGGTAAGAGGCAGCATTCCGCTTCTTCAGCACGCTTCATTCCTCTTTTTTATTAAACTTTTTGAAAACCACCAATTTAAATATTACATGGGCATTTTTTAGTGGCACGGCATATTCCTTGAGAAAAGCAAGGTTCATTTTTAAACCGATTAACCGATGATCCTTATTAAACGCAGGAAGCAAAAAAGGTAAAAAGATTACTTTCCATTATGATTTTGGAAAAAGTGCCGTACATCGCCCAACTACTGGTGTTTTTATTTATACAAACCCAAAAGATCAGATAGAAAAAAACCACAACAAACAAGCACTCTCTTTAATTCAGATTATTTATTATCATCTTTTTCCTTCCAAGAGTTATTCGCTTACTTCTTAAGGATCCAAATAAATAAACTATTATATTATCCCTTTGAAACTATTTTATAATATTTTGCTTCCGCATTTTTTTTATAAATGAAACCCTTTTCATCGTTGCTTTTAATAAATTAATAGCTACCGTAAGCAGAAGCTAAATTGCTGAATGGAATTACAGAACGTACAAGTGAGTGACACAACAAAAGCTGATAGTATTACTAATGCTGGTCAACAAATTCTCCTTCTTACTTTTTGTAGGCTAATAATCTTAACGCATTAAACACAACGACCAATGTTGAGCCTTCATGTCCTATTACTGCGGGACCAATGGTTGCATACCCGGTTATGGTTAATGGGATAAGGATTATAACCATTCCAAGGCTTATGATTAAATTTTGTTTGATAATACCATGTGCTTTTTTACTTAAACCAATGGCAAAAGGAAGATTCTCTAATTTGTCTGCCATTAATGCAATGTCTGCAGTTTCTAAAGCTACGTCGCTGCCTGCTGCGCCCATTGCAATGCCAACGGTACTTTTAGCCATTGCCGGTGCATCATTCACGCCATCACCTACCATTGCTACTTTCTTTTCGCTGGTTCTTAATTTTTCAATGGCATCAACTTTTTGTTCCGGCATGAGGTTGCCCCAGGCATCAGTTAGTCCTATTTCTTTGGCAATGGCTTCGGCTACTTTTTGATTATCTCCTGTAAGCATTATCATTTTACGAATGCCCATTTTATTTAGTTGTGCCAACGTTTCCTTTGCATCTTTTCTTGCTACGTCCATCAGTGTAATAATTCCAATGTACTTATCATTCTGTTGTACCAGCATCGTTGTATTTCCCCCACTTTCCAATTCATCTGTCTTGCTTTTTATATCGTCAGGCAATTGATTATTTTTTTCAGTAAAGAGTTCTTTGTTGCCTACATGAATGGTTGAACCATTATAATCTGCTTTAATTCCCCTGCCTTGAATTGCCTGAACATTGGCTGCTGCGGGAACATCTTTCTTTAGTTTTTCTATGCCGCCTTTTACAATGGCTGCTGCCAATGGATGGTCGCTTAATTTTTCTACGGCTATTACAATTTCCAGTAATTGCTCTTCTGTAATTCCATTAAGCGGATAAACGCCAGTGAGTTTGGGTTTGCCTTCTGTGAGTGTTCCTGTTTTATCAAATGCAATAGCTGTCAGTGAACCTAATTCTTCCAAAGGCTTTCCACCTTTTATTAGTACGCCGCCTCTTGCAGCCCTTGCTACTCCACTTAAAACTGCACTTGGTGTTGATATGGCTAAGGCACATGGACTGGCTGCAACCAATACTGCCATTGC